>JAYUYQ010000209.1:0-4564 GCA_043752435.1 Betaproteobacteria bacterium | reverse complement strand
TAGCGGAAGCGGCCTAATTACCATGACTACCGTGGGCACGGTTTATCTTGTCGGCGCAGGTCCTGGCGCGCCCGACCTGCTGACGCTGCGCGCGGCAGATTTGCTGCGCTGCGCCGATATAGTTTTTCACGATTCATTGGTGCATGTGGATACGCTCGCGCTTGCCGTGCGCGCGGAAAAAATCGCGGTAGGCAAGCGTTGCGGCCGACATTCGACGGCGCAACGTTTCATCAATAAACGTTTGATCGATGCCGCGCACCGCTATCCCGTGGTGGTGCGGCTCAAGGGCGGCGACCCGATGCTGTTCGGGCGGGCGCAGGAGGAAATCGATGCGCTGCAAGAGGCCGGCATCGAATATGCCGTGGTGCCGGGCATTACTGCGGCACTGGCAGCGAGCGCAGTCCTCGGCATTTCGCTGACCCGCCGCGGCATGAGTCGCAATGTCACCTTCATCACACCGCGTGCCGGCAAGGGCGAAGACCCGCACGACTGGGCGCGCAGTGCGCTGGCAGCGGATACCTGCGTGATCTACATGGGGGTCGGCGAAGCGGCGCAAATCGCTGCAACGCTGATCGACCGTGGCGCCAGTCCCGATCTGCCGGTGGTGGTGGTTGAAAATGCGTCGCTGCCTGACGAGCGCAGCGTGGCGTTACGCTTGGCCGATCTCAGCGTCGTCTCAACGCTGGGTATTACCGGGCCTGCAGTGATTCTGCTCGGCGAGGTTTATGAGCGTATGCAGCCGGAAACGTCTGCTGTTGCCTCAAGGCGCATCGACGCCGCCTAGCCCCACCCTCTGGAATCACGCTAAAATTCAACCTTTTAGCGTGATTTTTCAAGATACAAGGCGGGGCTCATGCAAATCCTGCGCAGCATTCCAAGTGCTGCCACCCAACCGATCGCGCTGACCATCGGTAATTTCGACGGGGTCCACCTCGGGCATCAGGCGATGCTGGCCAAGTTGCGCGCTGCTGCCGCGGCCCGCGGCCTGCCGGCCTGTGTGATGACCTTCGAGCCGCATCCGCGCGAATTTTTCGCGCCGGACAGGGCGCCGGTGCGGCTGACCAGTCTGCGCGAAAAACTGGAATTGCTGGCGCAGCACGGCGTCGAGCGCACCCATCTGTTTCGGTTCAATTTTGCGCTGGCGCAGGTGACGGCGCAGGACTTCATCGAACGCATTCTTGTGCGCGGCCTCGGCGTGCGCTGGCTGCAGGTGGGGGACGATTTCCGTTTTGGCGCGCGCCGTGCCGGTGACCTGAATATGCTCAAAGCCCATGCGGCGCACGACGACTATGAGGTCGAGGGGATGGCGACGCTGGAGATCGACGGCGAACGGGTTTCGAGCACGGCGGTACGCGAGGCGCTGGTGGCTGGTGACATGGCGAAAGCCGGACGTTTGCTGGGCCACCCATATCGCATCAGCGGACGCGTGGTGCGCGGTGACCAGCTCGGCCGCAAGCTCGGTTTTCCGACGGCGAATGTGCGGATGAAACATAATCGGCCGCCGCTGACTGGAATTTTCGCGGTCGAGTTTCGTCGTGGCAATGGCGCGCCGGTGCAGGGCGTGGCCAGCCTCGGCGTGCGGCCAACGGTAAAGGCGCAGGGTGCCGCCCCGGTACTTGAGGTATATCTATTTGATTTTAAAGAAGAAATTTACGGGGAATCGGTGAGTGTGGATTTCCTGCACAAATTCCGCGACGAGGCGAAATACGTGGATCTCGAAACACTGAAACAGCAGATCGCACGCGACGTGGCCGATGCGCAAATTTTTTTTGCGCGACATGTGGCGCCAGCGGCTTGAATTATTTTTTGATAAAAAAACATGGCTGATTACAAAAATACACTGAATCTTCCGGACACGCCGTTCCCGATGCGCGGTGATCTGGCGAAACGGGAACCGAAAATGCTGCAGGAATGGCTGGAGCGCAGGTTTTACCAGCGCATCCGTGCTGCCAGCAAAAATCGCCCGCGTTTTGTGCTGCACGACGGCCCGCCGTACGCCAACGGCGACATCCACATCGGCCATGCCGTTAATAAAATTCTGAAAGACATCATCGTCAAATCGAAATCGTTGTCGGGTTTTGATGCACCGTATGTGCCGGGCTGGGATTGCCACGGCATGCCGATCGAGGTGCAGATCGAAAAGCTGCACGGCAAAAACCTGCCGACCGCGGAAACGCAGAAGCTGTGCCGTGCTTATGCCACGGAACAGGTCGAACGCCAGAAAAAGGATTTCCAGCGACTGGGCGTTTTGGGTGAGTGGGACAACCCGTACTTGACCATGGCCTTCCGCAGTGAGGCCGACGAGATTCGCGCGCTCGGCATGTTGTTGCAAAAGGGTTATGTCTATCGCGGCCTGAAGCCGGTGAACTGGTGTTTTGACTGCGGTTCAGCGCTGGCTGAGGCCGAGGTCGAGTACGAAGATCGCAAGGACATGACCGTCGATGCCGCGTTCCCGTTTGCCGAACCGGAGAAAGTGGCGAAGGCCTTCGGCTTGCCGGCGTTGCCCGACAAGCCGGGCTTTGCGGTGATCTGGACCACGACGCCGTGGACGCTGCCGGCGAACCAGGCGCTGAACGTCCATCCGGAATTCATTTACAACCTGGTCGATACCGAAAAGGGTCTGCTGATCCTTGCTGCCGATCTGCAGGAAGCCTGCCTCACGCGCTACGGCCTCACGGGAACGACACTGGCTTCGTGCAAGGGCGCGGCGCTGGAACGGATCCATTTCAAACACCCGTTCTACGACCGCCTGTCACCGGTGTATCTCGGCGAGTATGTGACTCTCGATACCGGCACCGGCATGGTTCATGCGGCGCCGGCCTATGGTGTGGAAGACTTCCAGTCCTGCCGCAAGTACGGGCTGAAGGACGATGAAATCCTGACCCCGGTGCTGGGCAACGGCAAATACGCCGAGTCTCTGCCGCTGTTCGGCGGGCAGATGATCTGGAAAGCCAATCCGCTGATCGTGGCGCATCTCGAAGAAAAAGGCGTGCTGCTGGCGAAAGAGAATTACACCCACAGTTACATGCATTGCTGGCGCCACAAGACAGCGATTATCCTGCGCGCGACCACGCAATGGTTTGCCGGCATGGAAGCTGTGCCCGGTTATAACGGCGTCAAGCCGCAGGAAACGCTGCGCGCCATTGCGCTGCGTGCCGTTGAGGCGACACAGTTTTATCCCGACTGGGGCAAGGCGCGGCTGCACGGCATGATCGCCAACCGTCCGGACTGGACGCTGTCGCGACAACGGCAGTGGGGCGTGCCGATGCCGTTTTTTGTGCACAATGAAACCGCCGTACTGCATCCGCGCACACTGGAGATCCTGGAGATTGTGGCGCAGCGCGTGGAAAAAGAAGGTATCGAGGCCTGGCAGGCGGTGGATGCCGCGGCAATGCTGGGCGCGGATGCGGCGAACTACGACAAAATCAAAGACACGCTGGACGTGTGGTTTGATTCCGGCACCACGCACTACACCGTGCTGCGCGGCTCGCATAAAGAACAAAGCGCATTTCCCGCAGACCTGTATCTGGAAGGTTCGGACCAGCATCGCGGTTGGTTCCACTCCTCATTGCTGACTGCGAGCATGATGGATGGTTGCGCGCCGTATAAGGCGCTGCTGACCCACGGCTTCGTCGTCGACGGCGAAGGCAAGAAAATGAGCAAGTCCAAGGGCAATGTCATCGTGCCGCAGAAAGTCATGGACGAACTTGGCGCCGACATCCTGCGGCTGTGGGTGGCGAGCACGGATTATTCCGGCGAGTTGTCGATCTCGAAGGAAATCCTCAAGCGCGTGGTCGAGTCCTACCGCCGCATCCGTAACACGCTGCGTTTTCTGCTCGCGAACATTGCCGACTTTGATCCGGCGAAACATGCCCTGCCGGTGGAGCAATGGCTGGAAATTGACCGCTACGTGTTGGAGCTTGTCCGCGAACGCCAAAGTAAGGTGCAGGCGGGCTACGATCATTATGAGTTTCATACGGTGATCCAGGAGTTGACTGCAGTGTGCTCCGAAGATCTCGGCGCTTTTTATCTGGATATCCTGAAGGATCGTCTGTATACGACCGCTGCGGATTCCAAGCCGCGCCGCGCGGCGCAGAATGCACTGTGGCATATCACGCATGCGCTGCTGAAGATGATGTCTCCGGTGTTGAGTTTTACCGCTGAAGAGGCTTGGCAGGTTTTGAAAGGTGGCACCGAGGGCAGCATTTTTGAGGAGCAGTGGCATGAACTGCCTCAGCAATCATTGGGGCCGCTGCTGAGGGATTCGTGGAAGTCGGTCCGGGAGATCAGGAGTTTGGTGAATAAACAAATCGAAGAAAAACGCGCCCAAGGCACCATAGGATCATCGCTGCAGGCCGAAATTGAAATTTCGGTTACCAGCGAATCCTCCTATGGGGCACTCCAACGTTTGGGCGACGACCTGCGCTTCGTGCTGATCACCTCCAGTGCCAAGGTTAGTCAGACGGCAGGATCCGGGATCATGATCGGTGTTCGCCCGAGCGCCCACACCAAATGCGAACGCTGCTGGCATTACCGCGCCGATGTCGGTCATGACGCACAGCAT
>JAYUYQ010000208.1:0-4583 GCA_043752435.1 Betaproteobacteria bacterium | reverse complement strand
CGATCTGGCGGTCGAGACGGTCGGTCTCCCACAGGCTCCACTGCATCACCAGCGCTTCTTGTTTGGGGTCAGCCGGGAAAAGCGGGCTGTTGTGCTTCTTGGCGAGGTAAATGTTGATCGCCATCGACTCCGACAGGATGAAGCCGTCGTCATCAATGGTTGGCACCCGGCCATTGGCATTCAGCGCACGATAGGCGGGGGTCTGCGTCTCCGGCGCGCGGGGCAGCCAGTCGCAGTGGTTGTATTCGAGGCCGAGTTCGCCGGCCATCCAGATGACGCGGAGGGCGCGGGAGTGGGCGGAGCCGTAGATACGCAGCATGGTTGTCCCTGATGTCAGTGAAATGGATATTCTGGACGGGTGGAAAGTGCCGAGACTATACCGATTTTCGGATTTCGTTAATGGTTACTGGTTAACAGGCCCTGGAGCCGCGCCGGCGGCAACTCCCGGCATCCCCCGAGTCTGACCGATGAGGGGAAGCCTTATACAGGATTTATATATACGTTAACGTACATACAGCGTCACCATCCGAACTTAGGATGCCGGATATCGCAACCCGCGCGATACTCCTGAAAGGCAGCACGATGGTTGATTGGATGAATCAAATGATCGTGAGAATAGCCGAGCTGGAATTCGAGCTTAGAAACCTGAAGCTGGCCTATGTCATTGAAGACAAACGCCATCAAGTTGTGCTGGCTGAACTGAATTTGCTTGCAAACAAGGCCTCGACTGCGGCGTTGCGGTCGGCAAGTGCGGCAGCTGACTCGGTCATCGCGGCCAAACAATTGTTGCTTGCTACCAGTGAACAGGCCAACACGCCACCGGCGGAACTTGCAGCCGCTGCGTTACAGGCCGCGAAAGCAGCCGCCGAAGCGGCGCGTGATGCTGCGGGAACTGTTGCGGTGGTGCTGGAGGCTGCAGCCATGGCCACAAGACAACGCACAGACTTGGTCACCATTCAGGTGTCAATGGCCGCATCATTGGCGGCGATACGGGCTGCCGAGGCTGCCGCCGAGGCCAGCCGGCTGGCGCGTCAGGCGACTTTGGTGGTGAAAAAGATAGCGGTGGTGAAAAAGACAGCAGTGGTGAAAAAGACCGCGGCCGCCGTGCCGGCTTAGCGTTGAACTCCGGGTTTGCGTTAAAGTCGTTAAAGCCCTTGAAGCTTAAGCCATCGGAGCAGGCGCGGCACGGGGCCTGCTCCCGCTACAACGGCCACACCACCAGCAGCAACGGCACCCCCACCACCAGGGTCAGTATTTCCAGCGGCAGCCCCAGTTTCCAGTAATCCCCGAAACGGAATCCCCCGGGCCCGAGAATCAGCGTGTTGTTCTGATGTCCGATCGGGGTCAGGAAAGCGCAGGACGCGCCGAGCGCCACGGCCATCAGAAACGCGTCCGCGCTGACTCCCAACTGGTTGGCGGCGCCGATCGCGATCGGACACATCACCGCCGCGGTGGCGGCATTGTTCATCAGATCCGACAGCAACATGGTGACCACAAGCAGCGCGATCAGCGCGAAGACGGCGTTGCCCCCGGCGACATTGTCGAGCAGCACGCGCGCGATGACATCAGCGGCGCCGGTGGTTTCGATGGCATTGGCCACCGGCATCAATGCAGCGAGCAGCACGATCACCGGCCAGTCAACGGCTTCGTAAGCGGTGCGTGGCGGCACCGTGCGCAGCACCATCGACGCCAGCACCCCGGCGGCAAACGCGATTTCCGCAGGGACTCCAAAGATCGAGGCGATCACGGCGGCGGCCATGATGCCGCTGGCCGTGAGCGCCTTGCGTTTGTCGGGAATGCGCAGTTCGCGCTGCGCCAATGGCACGCAGCCCGAACTGGACGCAAAATCACTGAGCGCCTCCGGTGAACCCTGCATCAGCAATACGTCGCCGGCCGCCAGGCGCAGCTCACGCAGCCGTGCCGTCAGGCGATGCCCCTGGCGCGATACCGCGAGCAGGTTGATGCCGTAGCGGGTGCGCAACAGCACGTCGCTTGCCGAGCGGCCGACCAGCAGCGACGCCGGCAGCACGGCCAGCTCGGTCAGTGCCATCTCGTCGGTTACGGTGGTTTTTTCCGGTGCGGGTGTTGCGGTGTCAGGGGTCGTCGTTTCTGCGACCCCGATGGAATCTGCCGTCGGCTTGGGCGGCACTTTGGCTTCGACCAGCTTGAGTGCGAGGGCCGACAGCGTGGTGGTGAGGGCGGCTGCTTCGGCCTCGATGACCAGAATATCGCCGGTGCGCACCACCCAGCCGCGGCTGGGCGCCGTGACGCGCACGTCGTTGCGCACCACGCCAATCACCTGGGCGTCGATTTCATCGATGACCTTGTCGATTTCGCGCAGGGTTTTGCCGGCAGTGGCACTGCTTTCAGGTACATAAGCTTCAGTAAGGTAGGCGCCGGTGTCGAAGCCGTCGGCCCCCGCCGGTTTGCGCGCCGGTATCATGCGCCAGCCGATCAGACCCATGAACAACACGCCGGCCACGGCGACCGGAAGTCCCACCGGGGCGAAGTCAAACATGCTGAAACTGGCGGCACCGGTCTGCGCGCGAAAACCGGCGACGATCAGGTTGGGCGGTGTGCCGATCAGCGTGGTGATGCCACCGAAGATGGCCCCGAACGCAACCGGCATCAGTACCCGCCCCGGCGGCAGCGATTGTTTGGCCGCCACCTGGAGCGCCACCGGCATCAGCAGCGCTAGGGTGCCGACATTGTTCATGAATGACGAGAGCACGGCGGACAGTGCTGTCAGCGCGAGAATGGTGACTGTTGGTCCAGACGCGACGGGTACGGCATAACGCGTCAGGACATCAACGGCGCCGGAATTTTTGAGGCCACTGCTGAGGATCAGGATGCAGGCGACGGTGATAACCGCCGGATGGCCAAATCCGGAAAAGGCCTCTGCCGCCGGCACCAGGCCGGTGAGGGTGCAGGCAAACAGCGCGCACATCGCCACCATATCGTGGCGCCAGCGGTCCCACAGGAACATTGCGCCGGCAACAAGCAGGATGACCAGGATCAGGATTTGTGGAGTCGTCATAATCCATAAGATTGACCAGCAGAATGTCAATAGTTCACGCCATCAAAAAATGGCAAGTGAAAACAGTGGATTAAATTCCGTGGCGATGACAGTGTCGCGTGATTTGTTGTGATCAGGCAACAAAAAAGCCCGCTGTCATCAGCGGGCTTTTTGTGCCTGATCGATTTTGCGCGATCAGAACAGGACGGTCATTAATCCACCGTTGCGGTGCTTTTCGGCGGCATTTGCGCTTTGGATTTGCGGCCGGGCGCTGCCGGCGGGATGTAACCGGAGATGCGGCACAGCATGGCTTCAACTTCCTTGCCGTCTTTGTAACGGATCGAGCGGCACACCATGATGGCACCCTTGGCGTGCAGGTCGGTGGCGCGGGCACGCACGGTCGCCACAGAAAGACCGGTCGCTGCGGCGATTTGCGAATCCAGTTGCTCGCCGCTGTTTGCCAAATAATCCAGAATTGCTTGCATTTCAGAAGCCTCTCTTTGCAGTCAGTCGGAACCGCGCCGGCCCAGTGAATACATTTAAATGAAACCCAAATGAAACCCAAATAAGGCTGGCGCGTCGGGGGGAGAGGAATGATACAGGAAAGCCTTGCGTTTGGCTCGGGCTCTGCTTATTTTTTGTGCTGCGCAGAAACAAAAAATGCTTTAAAAACAATAGGTTACAATTTTATTGTGAGGATGGGTGATTGCTTGCATCTGGCGCATGGTGCCCGGTGGATTGCGCCGCGCGAAGCAGGCGATCCGTTTCCTTTTTGACCACGGCATAACACTCGCACACCCGTTTTTCCAGGGCCGGCCGATTGAGAACCGTGATGTGGCCGCGGCTGTAGTTGATCAGTTTGTCTTTCTGCAATTTTCCCGCGGCCTCGGTGACGCCCTCGCGGCGAACGCCGAGCATGTTTGCAATCAGTTCCTGGGTCATTTTCAATTCGTTCGAGGTCAGCCGATCCAGGCTCAGCAGCAGCCAGCGGCAGAGTTGCTGTTCGACCGAGTGGTGCCGGTTGCAGACGGCGGTTTGCGCCATTTGCGTGATCAGTGCCTGGGTGTAGCGCAGCAGCAGATTCTGTATTTCACCACCGCGTTCGAACTCTTTTTTTATAATGGCTGCCTTGATCCGGTAGCCGTAACCGGCGCTTTGCACCACGGCGCGGCTCGGGGTAGTGTCGCCCCCCATGAACAATGCGATGCCAATCAGACCGTCGTTGCCGACGATGGCAATTTCGGCAGATGAACCGTCTTCCATCACATAGAGCAGGGAAATAATGCTGGTGGTCGGCAGGTACACGTAAGCCAGATCATGTCCGGATTCGTAAACCGCCCAGCCCAGCGGCAATGGGATGAGCTCCAGATTGGGCAGCAGGCGTTGGTAATCCGCCATCGGCAGCGCGGCCAGCAGGTGGTTTTGCAGCGGGTTGTGGGGACTGGTCATGTGCTGGCTCCGTGATTGCGGCTGCCTCCGCGGTGATGTCCAACAGGCGCATGATTAAAAACGGATTGCAGAGAGCCAGCATACGCCGATATGTGTGGCAGCGTACATACAATTGACA
>JAYUYQ010000207.1:0-4590 GCA_043752435.1 Betaproteobacteria bacterium | reverse complement strand
AGGAAAAGGTCCAGTTGCCGCCGCTGCTGATCATGCAGGGTGAACTCGATGACAACGTGATTCCGCCGATCCAGGAAAAATTCGCTGCGACCTACCGTGCTGCCGGCGGCGAATGTCAGCTCGAGATTTTCAAAGATTGCGAACACGAATGGACCGCCGTGCCTAGTCCGGAAGCCGACCGTTCGCACGAAATGGTCATGGCCTTCATCGCCAAACAGCTACGCGCGCTGCAAAAAGCCGCGTAACCGTTCCGACTGCCAACAAAAAACCCCGCTGCGGCGGGGTTTTTTGTTGCTTACAGAAACGGCCTCACTCCATGCTGATGTTAAGCGGCTTCGCCACCTTCAGCCATTTCGCAATATCGCTGTCGATCAGCTTGCCGAATTCTGCCGGGGATACCTCCGTCGCTTCGACACCGACGCCGAGCAGACGCTCCTTGATTTCCGGCTGGCGCAGCGCGTACTGGATTGCACCATGCAGGCGCTCAATCACCGCTTTCGGTGTGCCCTTGGGCGCAACCACCCCATACCAGCCGCTGACCGCATACCCGGGCAGACCGGATTCGGCGATGGTCGGCACATTGGGCAACGCCGGCGTGCGTTTCGGCGTTGTCACTCCCAACCCCCGGATCTTGCCTGACTGCAGGTGCGGCCGCGCCACCGCCACCGTCGAGAAAAACACGTTGACCCTGCCGCCCAGCAGATCGGTCATGGCCGGATTGCCGCCCTTGTACGGCACATGCAGCATCTTGATGCCGGCCAGCGAGTTAAACAGCTCCGCGGCCAGGTGCGTCAGATTGCCGGTACTCGACGAGGCATAAGTCACCTGCCCGGGTTTGGATTTCGCCAGCGCGATCAGTTCGGCGCTGGATGACACGCCAGCCGCGGGATGCGCAACAAACACATAAGCGCCGTCACCGAACAGCGAAACCGGCACAAAATCGCGCGCGGTATCGTACGGCAGCTTGGAATACAGCGCGGGATTGATGGAGTGTCCCGCAGCAACCACCAACAGCGTGTATCCGTCGGACGCCGAACGCGCCACGATTTCCGATCCGATCAGCGTGTTGCCACCGCCGCGGTTGTCGATGATCACGCTCTGCCCCAGCTGCTGGATCAGCAGCGGCGACAGCAGACGCGCCACGATGTCATTGGCACCGCCGGCTGGATACGGCACAACCATGCGCACCGGGCGTGAAGGGAACGATTGGGCGTATGCCGGAATTGTTGTGGCGACGGCAACAGCCGCCAGCAGCAGGCGCGTAAAACCGGCGCAATGATGGATCAGGTGATGCATAAAACTCCTCTCAAATGTGGCTGTATTGCGCACAGTTAGTGTCGCCGCTACAGGCATTGGAGCACCGCACTCCAGGAAAAGCAATTTGCACCTGTAAAAAATCGGCACGATTGCAAGTTATGGAACCCGTTGCCGCAATTTTGCATGTTGTGGATGACCACAAGCGTTACACGGCGGGTTGTCGTCGCGTTGCAGTTTTGGGCTACCATTCCCGCTCGCTGCAACTGCGCCACTCAAAACACCGCCACAGAGGAAACCATCCATGGATACCACCGAACGCAAAACCGTCAACACCATCACCGGCGCCCGCGCTCTGGTCGACGGCCTGCTGCGCGAAGGCATTGACCATGTGTTTGGCATCCCCGGCACGCAGAACCTGGCCATCCTCGACGAAATCCGCGTCACCCCGCAGATCCGCTTCATCCTGACCCGCCACGAACAGGGCGCCGCGTTCATGTCCTACGGTTACGCGCGCGCCGCGGGCAAACCGTCGGTGGTCACCGTCACCGAAGGCCCAGGCGTCACCAACATGGTCACCGCCATCGCCGCCGCGTACAAAGGCAACGTGCCGGTGATCAGTATCTGCGGCGTGCAGGAAAGCATCATGCGCGAACGCGACGCCACCCAGGACATGGACCAGATCCCGTTCATGCGCCCGATCACCAAATGGGCGTACAGCATTCCCTATGTGGACAAGGTGCAGGAAGCCGTGCGCAAGGCTTTCCGTGTCGCGCTGGCCGAACCGCAAGGCCCCACACACATCGAAGCCGCCAGCGAAGTGCTGCTGCAACAGGTCGCACCGGAAACCACTGCGCCCATCGCCTACCGTAACACCGTGCCTGCCGTGTGTGACCCGACGCAGATCGACGCCGCATGGACGCTGATCAGCAAGGCCGAACGCCCGCTGTTTGTGATTGGCCGCGGCGTGATGAAAGAAAAAGCCGTCGCCGCGATGCAAAAACTGACTGAAGCCACCGGCATCCCGGCGGCCGCGCTGCAGTATTCGCCCGACGCCTTTCCGTCGGCGCACCCGCTGGCGCTGGGCCCGCTGGGCCGCAACGGTTTTGCCAGCGCCAATCGCGCTGCGCCCCAGGCCGACGTGATCATCGCCATCGGCGCGCACTTCGATGTGTTCTCGACCCTGTACAAGTACGGTATTTTCAGCGAGAGCGCGAAAATTATTCACCACACGTCGGCGCCGGGCCAGATCGGCATCGTGTTCCCGGTGACACTGGGCGTGGCCGGTTCCTCCGTGAGCTTCATCAACGGCCTCGCCGAGCGCGCCGCCAGAGACAAAGCCCGCAAGCCGTGGTTCGACGTTGCCCGCGCCCGCGCTGAGGGTGAGGCCGCACTACAGGCCACGCTGCTGCCGCTGGCCGAGCCGATACAGCCGCAGTTCGTCGCACACATGATCCGCAAGGTGCTGCCCAAAAACGGCATCCTCGTTGTCGATGCCGGCAATGGCGGCAAACACGTGCGCAGCTACTTCAAGAGCTACGAACCCGACAGTTTTATGTGCATCGACGACTGGGCTTCCGTCGGCGGCTCACTGCCGATCGCCCTCGGCGCCAAACTCGCGCAACCCCATCGCCCGGTGTTATGCGCCTCGGGCGACATGGGTGCCATGTGCAACATCGGCGAACTCGAAACCGCGGTGCGCGAAAATATCCCCGTCGTCTATGTCGTGTTCAACGACCAGGGGCTGGGCAATGAACGCGCATTCCAGAACGAACATTTCGGCGGCCGTTATTTCGCCGTCGATTACAAAAATCCGGATTTCGGCGCGCTGGCCAGAGTGTTCGGTGCGCACGGTGAACACGTCACCCGCCCCGGCGACCTCGAAGGCGCCATCCAGCGTGCGTTCGACAGCGGCAAACCGGCGGTGATCGACGTGATGATCGATCAGAACATGCTGGCGCCAGTGGTACACAGAGCTTGATCTCCAGCCCTTCAATCACCGATTGACGGCCGCTGCAGGTGCTTGGGATACTGCAGAAATAGTCGGATAACACGGCAAAAGGAGGAGCACATGAAACTGGACGCTGGCGTTTGGTGCCGCACGCTATTGCTGGTTCCCCTGCTTGCGCAAGCCGTGAGCACTGCAGCCGGGGCTGCGCAAGGCAGCCCCGCCTACCCCACCCGCTCCATACGACTGGTGGTGCCGTTCCCGCCGGGTGCAAGCCCGAATGACATCGTCGGCCGCCTGATCGGTCGGCACATCACTGAGAGCATCGGACAGCAGGTGGTGGTCGACAACCGCGCTGGTGCCGGCGGCACCATTGGTGCAGATGTAGTCGCCAAGGCCAATCCTGACGGCTACACGCTGCTGGTCACCAGCACCACGCTGACCATCTCGCCGAATGTTTATCGCAAGCTGCCTTACGACGTCGACAAGGATCTGCTGCCAGTGACCATGATCGGGGCGGCGCCGATGCTGGTCTTCGTCAACACCGCCGTGCCCGCCAACACGCTGCAGGAACTGATTGCCTACATCAAGACGCGGCCGGGACAGTTCAATTTCAGTTCGGGCGGCTCCGGTACCGTGCCGCATTTCGCCGGCGAACTGCTGAATTTCATGGCCAAAATACGCATGACCCACGTTCCGTACAAAGGTGGCGCGCCGGCATCGGCGGCAATGATCGGCGGCGAAGTCTCCATGTACATCGACACCCCCACGGCCATGCTGCAATTCGTGAAACAGGGCAAGATCAAGGCGCTCGGCGTTGCAGCAAAAGAACGCTTTGCGCTGCTGCCCGAAGTGCCGACGATGGCGGAAGCAGGCCTGCCCGGTTACGAAATCAGGGTTTGGTATGGTTTTTTTGTGCCGGCCAAAACGCCGCGGGCCATCGTCGACAAACTACACAACGAAACCCTCCGGGCACTGGGCACCGATGATGTCAAAGCCCGCCTCGCCGCCATCGGCACCCAGCCCGCGGGCAACGGCCCCGACGAATTCCGCGGCATCGTGCAGGCAGAGTTGCAGAAATGGGCGAAGGTGGCGCGGGAAAGCGGCATCAAGCCGGAATAAACCCTTCGGGTAGCACGCGACTCAGCGGCTAGCGACTCGCGAACGCCTTGTCGTGCAGCGCCAGATCCACATAAGGCATCGGATCGGTCAAGGTTTTCTGCGGCACGCCGAAACGCGTGCGCAGTGCCAACACCGTACGGATACCCTCGAGGTCGAGTGCAAGGTCGCGCCAGAAACCGCCTTTCTCGTCGAGCAGGATATCCAGCGACAACCGCGCCAGATCTGGGGTTACGGAAGCATCGTTGGTCATCAGCAGATCGGCGGCG
>JAYUYQ010000206.1:0-4593 GCA_043752435.1 Betaproteobacteria bacterium | reverse complement strand
TCGAACTCGACACCGTTTTTTGAAATGTGGAAGGTGTCGAATACGAAAAATTCCTTGAGGATCTGCTCGGCAGAGTGACCCAGCGCCTTCAGCAGGATCGTCACCGGCATCTTGCGGCGGCGATCGACGCGGAAATACAGGTAATCCTTGGCGTCGTACTCGAAATCCAGCCACGAGCCGCGGTACGGAATGATCCGCGCCGAAAACAGCAGCTTGCCGGAAGAGTGGGTCTTGCCACGATCGTGCTCGAAAAACACGCCCGGCGAACGGTGCAGCTGCGACACGATGACGCGCTCGGTGCCGTTGATGACGAAAGAACCGGTGACCGTCATCAGCGGGATTTCGCCCATGTAGACCTCCTGCTCCTTCACTTCCTTGACCGTGGGCTTGGAGGCTTCCTTGTCCATGATCGTCAGGCGCACCTTGGCGCGCAGCGGAGCGGCGAGAGTCAGCCCGCGCTGCTGACATTCCTTGACGTCGAACGGCGGCATGCCCAGCACATAACTCACGAACTCGAGGCGCGCATTTTTCGAATGGCTCTCGATCGGGAATATGCTGGTGAACGCCGCCTGCAGGCCTTCATTCTTGCGCGCGTTGGGCGGCGTAAATTCCTGCAGGAAAGCCGCAAACGATTCGAGCTGGGTGGTCAGCAGGTAAGGCACCTGCAACACGCTCTCACGTTTGGCGAAGCTTTTGCGGATGCGTTTCTTTTCGGTGAATGAATAGGCCATGTCCACTCCGGGGCAGCGTCAGAAAGTCAAATGTTGCAGATCACACAACCACACATTGACGCTTTGCGCGGTATGACCTGCCACTTTCAACCTTCAGCAAAACAGTCAAAAGACGCCGGCTGGCGGGGTATCCGCCGGCCGGCGCAAAGATGCAGCAACTACTTGAGTTCAGCCGTGCCGCCAGCCTCAACGATTTGCTTGAGAATGGCTTCTGCATCAGCTTTCGCGATGCCTTCTTTGACGGCCTTTGGCGCACCGTCCACCAGATCCTTGGCTTCTTTCAAACCAAGGCCGGTCACCGCACGCACCACTTTGATGACGTTAACCTTGTTGGCGCCCGAGCTGGTCAGATTGACCGTGAACTCGGTTTTTTCTTCTGCAGCAGCAGCACCAGCGGCCGGGGCCGCAACGGCAACAGCAGCGGCGGCAGCCGATACGCCGAACTTCTCTTCCATGTCCTTGATCAGCTGGGACAGCTCAAGAACTGTCAGGTTTGCAACTGCGTCAAGAATTTCTGCTTTGGCAACAGCCATGTCGTTCTCCTGAATCTCTAAAAGTTTAATAAAAACAAATAGTTACTGTAATGCGGCGAGCGTGCCCGGGGGCACAGTCTTACGCCGCCTGCTGTTCTTTCTGATCCCGCACGGCGGCAAGCCCACGCACGAACTTGGTCGGCACCTCGTTAAGGGTGCGGACAAATTTCGCAACGGGTGCCTGCATGGTCCCCAACAAGGTGGCGAGCAGTTCCTGACGGCTGGGCATCTTGGCGAGCACCGCAACTTCCGCGGCACTCATCATGACGTTCGGCATTGCGCCGCCCTTGATCACCAACTTCTCGTTCCCCTTGGAGAACTCGTGCAGCACCTTGGCTGCCGCCACCGGGTCGCTCGAAATACCGTAGGCCAGCGGCCCGACCATCTGGTCGGCCAGGCCCTTGAACGGCGTCTCGGCAACGGCGCGGCGCGCCAAAGTATTCTTCAGAACGCGGAAATACACGCCCGACTCGCGCGCTTTTTTGCGCAGGTTGGTCATGGCCTCCACGGGCAGGCTGCGGTACTCGGCGAGTACGATGGTCTGGGCTTGCGCAATCTGCGCGCTCACTTCGGCCACCACCGCTTGCTTCTGCTCCAAATTAAGACTCAAAGTCGTTCTCCGTAAACGTTAAACGATAACCAGCGGATACCAAACGGGAAACTTGAACAAATCACCGCTTAAATCACCACAATACGGCTCTCCATTCACCCTTCTTCGTTCTGCACCCACCGCTTGTTACACGGCGACTGATCCAGGAGCCAGACATGAACATGTTTGACCTGTTTCGGGCACACCGTCTGCGTAGACTTCAGCGTCCGGCCGTGGGCTTGCGCCTGCGGCCTTCTTCCAAAAATTAAACCTCTCGGTGCCTACGGTCTTTGACAACCCGCCAGCGATACGACTGCCGGCGGCCCAAAGTTACTGCCCCGCGCGACCTGCGCGGGGGCTTCTATTACTGTTGTGATTGCGCGAAGCTCGACTGATCGACGCGCACGCCGGGACCCATGGTGCTTGAGACCGCCACTTTCCTCAGGTAGATGCCTTTGGTCCCTGCTGGACGTGATTTGTTCACTGCTTCGACCAGCGCGCGGAGATTCTCTTCCAGCGCATCGACGGTAAACGAGGCGCGGCCGATCGTGCATTGCACGATGCCCGCCTTGTCCGCACGGTATTGCACCTGGCCGGCCTTGGCGTTTTTCACCGCCAGCGTCACGTCCTGAGTCACCGTGCCCACTTTCGGGTTCGGCATCAGGCCGCGCGGGCCCAGCACCTGACCCAGTTGACCGACCACGCGCATGGCGTCCGGGGTGGCAATCACCACGTCGAAATCCATCTTGCCGGCCTTGATTTCGGCGGCCAAGTCATCAAAACCCACCAGATCGGCACCGGCGTCTTTTGCCTGTTGGGCTTTCTCGCCCTGCGCGAACACCGCAACCCGCACGGTCTTGCCGGTGCCCTGCGGCAGCACCACGGAACCGCGCACGTTCTGGTCGGATTTTTTGGCATCGATGCCGAGGTTGATCGCAACATCGACCGCCTCGTTGAATTTGGCGGTGGCGCTTTCCTTGACCAGTTGCAGCGCATCTTTCAGCGCGTACAGCTTGTCGCGGTTGACCTTGGTGCGAACCACTTTGTAGCGTTTGGAAATGTTGGCCATGTCAGATCCCTTCCACTTCGACGCCCATGCTGCGGGCGCTGCCGGCGATGGTGCGCACTGCGGCAGCCAGATCGGATGCGGTCAGGTCGGGCATTTTCGCCTTGGCGATTTCCTCAACCTGTGCGCGCGTAATTTTGCCCACCTTGTCGGTGTGCGGACGTTTGCTGCCGCTTTCGATCTTCGCCGCCTTCTTGATCAGGATCGACGCCGGAGGCGTTTTCATGATGAAGGTGAAGCTCTTGTCCTGGTAAGCGGTGATCACCACGGGCACCGGCAGTCCGGGTTCCATCTTCTGCGTGGCGGCATTGAACGCCTTGCAAAATTCCATGATGTTCAGGCCGCGCTGGCCGAGCGCCGGACCGATAGGCGGCGAAGGGTTCGCCTTACCTGCCGGCACCTGCAGCTTGATGAAACCGACTACTTTCTTTGCCATTTACACTCTCCTTGCGGGTCCAAACGGGGTTGCATCGAAGGATGCGACACCCTCCCCGGGGTTAATAACAAAACCTACCGCCAACAACAGGTCAGGCTTTCTCGACCTGGCCAAAATCCAGCTCGACCGGAGTCGAGCGGCCAAAAATCGTTACCGACACGCGCAGCTTGCTCTTGTCGTAATTGACGTCTTCCACGTTACCGTGAAAATCGGCAAACGGACCATCCTTGACGCGTACTGCCTCGCCCACCTCGAACTGCACCTTCGGCCGCGGCTTCTCCACGCCCTGCTGAATCTGGTTCAGGATGTTCTGCACTTCCTTGTCCGAGATCGGCGTCGGCTTGGTGGCGGTGCCACCGACAAAACCAGTGACCTTCGCGGTGTTCTTGATCAAATGCCACGACTCGTCGGTCATTTCCATCTCAACCAGCACGTAGCCCGGGAAAAACTTGCGCTCGCTGATGCTTTTCTGGCCGCCCTTCATCTCGACGACCTCCTCGACCGGCACCAGGATCTGCCCGAACTGCTCTTCCATGCCGGCGCGGCGGATGCGGTCGACGAGCGCACGCTGCACACTTTTTTCAAAGCCCGAATAGGCGTGCACGACATACCATTTCTTGCTCATCATTCCCCGCCAATCAACTTTTTGACGATCCACAACAGGATGCCATCCACCAGCCACATGAACAGCGCCATGATGACCACGAACACAAACACCACTGCAGTCGCCTGCAGCGTTTCATTGCGCGTCGGCCACACCACCTTGCGCGTTTCAGCGGCCGACTCCTGCGCAAAGGCAAAAAAAGTCCGCCCTGCCGCCGTCGTCCATAGCACCGCCGCACCCGCCGCGAGCCCGCCCAGAAACGCCGCCAGCCGGATCACCGTGGCGCTTTCCTGCAGGTAATAAAACCCGCCGACACCCGCGGCAACCAGTAACACCGCCACCACAATCTTGATCTTGTCCACTATTACAACCGCCTTGTGCTGACCGTAGCGCCGGGCTGTTCAGCCCGGCTTCCGGCTTTAATGCTGCTGTTGTTGGCAGGCCAGGAGGGAATCGAACCCCCAACCTTCGGTTTTGGAGACCGACGCTCTGCCAGTTGAGCTACTGGCCTGCAGAGCCTTACTCGATAACCTTTGCAACGACGCCGGCGCCGACGGTTCTGCCGCCCTCGCGGATGGCAAACCGCAGCCCCTCTTCCATCGCGATGGGCTGAATCAGCGCCACCGTGATCGAA
>JAYUYQ010000205.1:0-11270 GCA_043752435.1 Betaproteobacteria bacterium | reverse complement strand
CCTCGAATCCCGGCAGTGTCTCGGCGATCGCCGGCACATCGGGCAGCGCCGGTGCGCTCTTCAGAGAACTGATGCCGATGGCGCGCAACTTGCCCGATTTGACGTGCGGCAGCGTCGGCAGGATGGTGCCGAACATGCACGACACACGCCCGCCAAGGATGTCGAGTGTCGCCGGGTTGGCACCCTTGTACGGCACATGGGTCATTTTCACCCCGCCCATGTTGGCCAGCAGTTCGCCGGAAAGATGTGTCGTCGAGCCTGCGCCGCCTGAAGCGTAAATAATCTCGCCCGGTCTGGCTTTGGCGAGTGCCAGCAAAGCCGCGACATTATTCGCCGCCACGGCGGGGTGCACGACCAGAATGTTCGGCGACAGCGCGAGGTTGATCAGCGGCACCAGATCTTTCGCGGTGTCGAAGGGCAGTTTTTTCTGCAGCACAGGATTGACCGCTGTGCTCAGCGAGATCATCAGCATGGTGTGGCCGTCAGCGGGTGAGCGCACAGCAAGCTCGGTGCCGATCACGGTGCCTGCGCCGGGACGGTTATCAACGACGACCTGCTGCCCCCAGGCCTCGGTCAGTTTCGCGCCGACCATGCGCGCGAGCTGGTCGTTCGGCCCACTGGGTGTAAACGGCACGATCATGCGCAAGGGACGGTTGGGAAACCCGGAAGCGGAATCCGCTGCGGGTTGCGCTGCGACCGCCGGGGCGGTCACAACCGCGAATGCAACGGCGATGAGGCGATGGTGGGCTGAGTGCATGTAATCTCCTGCAATAAAAATATCCGCTGTTGCGGCGCTGTTACGGATTTAGTTTGATGAATGATCAGCCGGTTACGCCCTCTATGTGAAATGGCTGGCCGTTGACTTCGATATGACTGTGCAAGGGCACCGGCTGCACGATCAGGCCTTCGGCAAAACAGCCCGCCTTGGCATTTTTTATCAGGTGCGCGAGTTTTTCCGCCGGTTCATCGCTGTTGAGCTTGAGAAAAGTATCGACGCTTTCCCAGCGGTTGAATACCGTGCCCTTGAGCACGGAACCACCAAGGTGTTTACGGAAAATAACGCGACAGTTAGCTTCGCTGACTTTCATCTTCATCATGTGCGCGTACCGCGCAACCTGGGTCAGCAGTCAGAAGCCCACCGCCATCGCCAGGTACGACATCGGCGAGGGATATCTGTCAGTGCCGCCGAGACGGGGCGCTTCATCGGTGAATACCTCGAACTTGCCGCTGCTGCCGCGCTTCAGGTGCATCTCGCCGGCGATGACTTCGGTATAAACGTCATTTTCGTTGCTGATGCCGCCCCCGGGCAGTTCCGGCTTGTCGATCACGCGATCGCCAACAGTGCTAGGCAGGTTGTTACCGTCCAGGGGTTTTTCCATGTTCTCCTCCAGTCAGAATTGCGTTTTTTTGTCGTATGACGTTTTCGGCAGTATGCGATAGGTGGCGCTGGCACGGCATGCGAGTTCACCACCTTCGCCGAACACTTCGGCTTCGGTAAACATGATGTTGCGTCCGCGCTTGATGACCGTTCCCTTGCAGATGATTTCACCCTTGGCAGGGGCCAGATAATTGAGGTTCATGGTCATGGTCGCAACCCCCATTTCCAGATCGACCAGCGAGCGCACCGCCTGCGACATCGCGGCATCAATGATCGCCGCAATCGTGCCGCCATGGACATCACCGCGGGAATTGCCGAGGTGGCTGGAACTTAAGTCGCACCTGCGAACGACCATCGTCCAGGGCATCAAGCTCGAAACCGAGGTGGATATAAAGCGGTACGGTGGAGCGCCACTGCGCGGGTGCGGACTGGGTGTTGGTGGTCATGATGTTTGGGTGTTACCGATGATCACGCATGTTACACCGGCACGATCAGCCGTTGCTGGCCTGACGTTGTGGACCTGACGTTGTGGACTTGAGTCCGTTTAATCTCCGGCGCATCATGCCAGCAGACACCAACATGGACAAATACCGGGAGGAGACCCATGAAAGTCAAACGCATTGAACATGTCGGCATCATCGTACGCGATGTGGAAGCGAGCCGTAAACTCTGGGAGGGTTGTTTTGGCATCAAGCTCGGCGGCACCGAAGACAACGCGACACGGCGGCTGGCGCTCTACCCGATCGGCGATTCGATGGTGGAACTGCTAGCCGGGCTGACACCGGACAGCAAGCAGGCGAAGATGATCGCGGAGGGCAAGGGCGGCTTGAACCACATCTGCCTTGAAGTCGAGAGCATCGACGAGGCACTGGCAGAATTGAAAGCCAAGGGCATACCGCTTCTCGACCAGGTGCCGCGCATCGGCCATGCCGGCTGCCGCATCGCCTTCCTTGATCCGTCAGCGACGGAGAACTGCCTGATTGAACTGGCGGAACTGCCGGCGGGCGACGCGCACCATACGTAATCCGGCGCGAGGCCGGACTATTTCTTCAGCGCTTTTTGCAGCAGCTCGGCGACGATTTCATTGACGCCAACTTTGCGTTCGGTCGCGAGCGCGTGGATCTGCTTGATCAGTTCGCCGTTGAGTTTGACGGCAAACGGCACCAGACCCGCGGCCTGATCGAGGCGACGCTGTTCGCGGCGATCGCCCGACTTGACGGTGCCACCGGGGTGGCCGTGAGTGCCGGCGTTTTTCATTTGGTTCACCAGTTTCATGGCGTTGTACTTTTGCAGTTCGGCGGGTGTCATGGGGGCAGGTTCCGGAAGTTAGCGCAGAAAATAAGCAGAAAAAGATGGCGGCAGGATCAGTCTGCCGCACGAATGGCGCAGCGCGGGCAGGTTACTGCGGTTGCGGCGGGGCACCACCGCCGCTATTCCCATTACCATTACCACCATTGCCGGGATTACCCCCACCGCCGCCACCACCGCCACGGCGTTTGCCGGGCCGCTTGTGGAATTTTTTACCGCCGCCACCACCACCCGGGCCGCCCGGGCCTTTGTTCTGGCCTTGCGGACGGCCGCCACCACCAGGTTGCTGCATGCGGCCGGCGCCGCCGGTGTTCTGGCGCTGATGGATCGAGCGCGATTGCGGTTCAGGTGCGCCGGGACGGTTGCCCGAAGCGAGTGCGATTTCGAGCTCGTTGAGCTCGTCCCACTCGGCGTCGGTACGATTGCGATCCGGGATCGCCAGCAGTTCCTGCAGACGTGCCCGCGGTGAGGGGGATGCGGATGGGGGTTGCGAATCGTTCATGCCTCTATTATCGCACTGTACGGGGCATCCTTTCCACGAAAACAACGGCTTAGCCTGACCCGTCAGTTAGCCCCGTCCGCCGCCCCCTGTCGCCGCTTCATGCGGCTTAGATCAGGGCCTGCAGCACGAGGGTGTGCAGCAGTTGCCGGTGGTAATAACGGATGGCGCCCGGAGCATGGGCCATGAATACCGTCACCAGTTCTTCGGCGGGATCCACCCAAAAATAAGTGCCGGTGGAACCGGCCCAATGGAACTCTCCGGCCGAGCTCGGCATGCCACCGCGTCCGGCGCTGCGCCGCACGGCGACGCCCAGGCCAAAACCGTAGCCGCGAATGTTGGGATAGTCGTTGAGCTTCGACAAATCGACTTCAGGGCCGAGATGGTCGCTGGTCATGTATTCAACCGTCTTGCGCGACAGCACGCGCGCGCCGTCGAGCTCGCCGCCGTTCAACAACATTTGCGCAAAACGCAGGTAATCGGCCGCGGTCGACACCGCGCAACCGCCGCCGCAATCGAATTTGTGCGGCGTGGTGCCGTCGCGCAACGTTTGCGGCTGCAGCGTAACCGGATCCAGCGCCAGTGCTTTGGCGTAACGCGCAACCTGGCTCGAAGGCACCGTGAACGCGGTGTCGCGCATCTGCAGTGGCCGAAACAGTTTTTCGTCCAGATATTTCGCCAGCGGCATGCCGGTCACGGCTTCGATGACCAGGCCCAGCACGTCGAGGCCCAGGCTGTATTCCCACATCGAACCGGGCTGGTAATGCAGCGGCAGCGCTGCGAGTTGATCGAGAAATTCCTTGCCTGTCCATTTCGTCGAGGCCACATCGGAAGAGAACGGGTAACGCGCGTACAAGGCCTTGTCACCGCGACCGTAACTCAAACCGGCGGTGTGGCGCATCAGGTCTTCGATAGTCATCTGGCGGTTGGGCGACACCATCGGCGAACCGACGCTGCCGTCGCAATGCGGCGGGTTGACCTGCATGCGCGCGAGCTGCGGCAGGTATTGGCCAACCGCTTCATTGACGCCGAGTCGCCCCTCCTCGGCGAGCATCAGCGCACCCACCGTCACCAGCGGTTTGGTCATGGATGCGATGCTGAACAGTGCGTCAACGGGCATAGGCGTGCGCGCCGCCGGATCGAGATAGCCGAAGGTTTCGCAATACGTCAGCCGGCCGCGACGGGCGATCATCAGCACCGCACCCGCCAGCGCATTGCGCGCGATCTCGGCATTCAAGGCGACGGCAATGCGCGGCAGGCGGTCCGGCGCAAAACCCAGCATCTGTGATTCAGCGACCGGCAGCGGCGGGCGCGGCAACGTTTCCGGTTTGTTCATGGGTTTTTCCTGTCAATAATGCGGCGGGATTTCAGGGCCGGAGCTGCCGTCCTCCGCAGGCTGACTGCGCTGCATTTGCAGGCGCAGTTCGCGCAGCTGCTGCTCGAGCCCGGCGATCTGTTGCTGCTGACGGGCGACCGTGCGGTTCAGTTCCTCAAGCAGGTCTTCACTGAAACTCAGTTTGATTTCGATTTCGGCAAGTCGTGTGTCCATGGCCGCTCCCGGGCCTTATTTCGCCAGCACGACAACCTGCACGCCGTGACATTGCACCGTCTGTCCGGCGCGGATTTTTGCGGTCTTGCGGCTTTCCGGCTGGCCGTCGACGGTGACTTCGCCGTCAGCGACCAGGTGTTTGCCCTGCCCGCCGCTTTCAGCAATACCGGCGAGTTTCAGCAAATCGCAGAGGCGGACATGTTCGTCCTTCAGTTGAAATTGGCGGATTTCCACGGGATACCTGACTGTTGATGCGGAAACATGATACTGGAACCGCAATGCGCAGGAACCATAAGCCGGCAAGGCGTTCAAATTGATTACCGTGGTCGGTGAGTCACGCGCCGGTTTTCTCAATGCATAACCCCGTTTTAACGTCCTTATAGAGTCCTTATAGAGCCTTTATGCCCGCAACGTACATCATCGGATTGCTTTTGCTGCTGCAAGTGGCGGGTTGCGCCGTCGTACGTGACGAACCTGCAGCTACGCTGCAGGGCGGCACTGTCGTCGTTGAGCGACTGCCGCCCGCGCAGGTTCAGCCCGGCGCAGTACAGCCGCGAAGTATCGACCCACCGGGCGGTAGCGTAATCATTGAGCGGCTCCCACCCCTGCCTGAGGTCGTGCCGGAAGTACCGGTTGCCACTGCGCCTCCGAATTCACCTGTGGCCCCGATGGCTCCCGAAGCCCCTGCCGTGACTTGGCCAACCGCGCCGCTCCCGCCCGTCGCTGCTACACCTCCCGTAAGCTCTCCCCCTGTTAGCAATGTTGCTGCGATCGACAGGCCGGCTGCCAAAGCCCCGGTCAAAGTGGCCGCGCCCGTGGTGCGCGAACCCCCGCCGCAGAAGCCCGCTGTCGCACCGGCGCGGGCAGCGACACTCGACCTGGACGCGCTCGAGCAGCGCCTGAAGAACACGGATGCCATCGGCGTGTTCACCAAAATTGCATTGAAAAACCTGGTCGACGATTTGTTGAAACGATTCAAGGCCTACCACGAAAGCGACGGCAAGACAGCGCTCGCGCAACTGCGGCAGAGTTATGATCAGCTGCTGCTGAAGGTGAATGATGTGCTTAAAAACGGCGACCCGTCGCTGGCCGGCGAGATCATGGCTTCACGCGAAGCCATCTGGAGCGTGCTCTCTGATCCGGTAAAGTTTGCAAAACTCTGACCTTGACTTTGGCTAAAGGAAACCCCACACCATGAATTCCCGAATCGTAATCCGGACCTTTCTCCTGGCAACAACCTTGTCATGCGCCGCACCGGTCATCGCGGCGGAAAACGACGTGCTCGCCAAGGATTTGACTTCAACGATCTCGCTGCTGGGCTTGCCCTGCGGCCAGGTGGTGAATGTCGTAACCCAGGCCGATCGCGACTACATCGCCACCTGCAGCGATAAAAATCGCTACCGTATTTATCTCAATCCCCAGGGACGGGTCGCTGCCGAAAAACGTTAAGGCCGGTTAACAGGCCCTGCCCGCAATCGGCCGGTGATCGTGTATTGCATGATTACCGTGTCTAGCCTCCGCCCGAATTTCAGTCCGACATTGCGCAACGTGCCGACAACGCGGAAATCCATCGCGCGATGCAAGCCGATCGACGCCGTATTGCTGCTGTCGCCGATGATCGCCACCAGCTCACGATAACCGGCCGCGGCCGATTGCACGATGACCTGCGTCAGCAGCGCGCGGCCCGCGCCGAGACCGGTCGCGTCCGGGGCCATGTACACCGAGTCTTCCGCAGTATGGCGGTAAACGTTGCGCGAGCGGTAAGGCCCGGCGTGGGCGTAACCGATGACGACACCGTCATTTTCCGCCACCAGGTACGGCAACCCTGCCGCGAGCACGATGTCGCGTCGGCGCAGCATCTCAGCCAGATCGGGGGGAATTTCTTCGAACGATGCGCTGACGTGCAGCAAGTGGCGGGCATAAATCGCCTGCACGCGCGCCATGTCGCCTGCCTCCGCAGGACGGACGATGATGCTCATCTGCGCTTCCGGTAACCAAGGCCTGTTGGCCATTATTTCGTGCCTGCGTCGGAGAGCCACAAAGTCCACACTCCATGCATCGAAATTGACTCGGAGAAGCCCCTTCCTCTACGCTCGGTGACTCAATAGCCGATCCTGCGAGAAATGCCATGTCGAACACCGCAACCACACCATCCCTGTCTTCTGCCGATCGTGCAGCACCGCACCTGATCAGCGCCGCGGCCCCGCCCGCGTTGCGGCTGATGCTGGCACTGGAGGATTTTGAAGCGCCTGCAAGGCGTTATATCCCGCGACCGATTTACGGTTATGTGTCTGGCGGCGTCGAGCGCAACGTGACACTGAACTGGAACCGCTCCGTATTCGACGATCTCGCACTGGTGCCGCGGATGCTGGTCAATGTGTCACAACGCTCGCAGAAAACAGAATTGTTTGGCCGCACCTACGATTCACCCTTCGGCATCTCGCCGATGGGCGGCACCTCGCTGGCCGCGTTCCAGGGCGACCTCGCGCTGGCCACCGCCGCTGCGTCCCGCAACATCCCGATGATTTTAAGCGGCGCATCGCTGACGCCGCTGGAAACCGTACGCAAGGCTGCGCCCAACCACACCTGGTTCCAGGCTTATCTGCCCGGCGAGGCGCAGGCGATCACCGAACTCGTCGAGCGCGTGGCCGAAGCCGGTTACGACACGCTGGTACTGACGGTGGACATTCCCGTGGGCTCGAACCGTGAAAACAATGTGCGCAACGGTTACAACGCGCCGCTGCGCCCCAACCTGCGGCTCGCGCTGCAATGCCTGGCGCGGCCAAGTTGGCTCGTCGGCACGGCGCTGCGCACTTATTTCACGCAGGGCATGCCGCATTTCGAAAACATGGGCAAACGCACACCGCTGGTGTCGAGCACCGCCGTACGCGAACGCGCCAACCGCGACCACCTGAACTGGGAGCATGTCGCGCTGATGCGCCGGCTGTGGAAAGGCAAGCTGGTGATCAAGGGCATTCTCGACAAACGCGACGCGGTCATCGCGCGTGAGCACGGCTGCGACGGCATCATCGTCTCCAACCACGGTGGGCGCCAGCTCGACTCGGCATCCTCGCCGCTGCGCGTGCTGCCCGGCATTGTTGCCACGGCCGGCGACATGACGGTGATGATGGACAGTGGCGTGCGCCGCGGCACCGACGCGTTGAAGGCGCTGGCGCTGGGTGCGAAATTCGTGTTTGTCGGCCGACCGATGCTCTATGCCGCAGCGGTCGCCGGCGAAACCGGCGTGCGCCACGCCATCCGGCTGCTGCACGATGAAATCGACCGCGACATGGCGATGCTCGGCGCCAATGCGATCACCGAAGTGAAGCGCGAAATGCTGATGGATGTGCGCGGCTGCGACGCCTACGGCCTGCGCTGAACCGCAGCGATTACTGCTGCGCAACCTGATGTTCGCGCAATTGCGTCCGGATGCCGCCCGGCTGATGACCCTATAAACCGGATTTAGGCCCCCGCGAAGTCGTACAGCACGATATTTCCCCTGTGCGGGTGTAAATCTGGCTTTAGAAGCGCCCGATACCGGGTTATTCCATTTTGTGGAATCCAAAAGACTAAAACGTCAATTGTAATTGCTATGGCCACAGGGCCCGCCCTAGAATCCCTGTACGGCGCGGTTCGCTCCGCACCCGAGTTTTCTAAAAAAACTACCGAGGAGAACCCGATGAAAATGTTGCCTTTGAGTGCTGCCGCAATGGCCGGGCTGCTTGCCGGCTGCGCCATCAGCCCCGAACTGGTCAGTTGCCTGCAACCCAACCGCCGCGTTGCCGTGGAAGTCACCGGCAGCAAGGTAAAACCGCCGGCCCAACCCGGTGCCAAGCCGGGACGCGACAATGTGATGCTGAACGCCATGGCGCAGGGCGATGGTGCCTGGGACCAGAACGGCGCCGCCCTTAAAACCGGCGGCCAGGCCGAGCTCGACAAAATCGTGAGCCTGATCCAGAACGGCATCAAGAAGGATCCGCGTCCGGTCAACATCGGTTCGGTGATCATCACCGGCCACGCCGACAGGCTGGAAGCGGAAAACAATGCCAATCTCGACGAGCAGCGCGCGAAAGTCGTGCAGACTTACCTTGCACAAAAAGGCCTCGACCCGAAACTGATGTTCTGGGAAGGCAAGGATGCCCGGGAACCGATGCCCGTTACGAAATTCTGCGCTGACTAAATAAAGAGTGTATCCACTGGAGGAGTGTTCACCCCGCTGCGGCGGGGTGCTTTTTTTGCCGCGCCCTGGACCGCAATCAGTTACGGGGTGGCTTTTGAATCGAGCGTGCGTTCTTTCTCGATCGGGCCGAGATGCCCGGCAAAGGCAAGTTGCTGATCCTGGGTCAGCGTCTGCTGCTGAAATACTAGTACCGCGAATTTCCAGAACGCCTGCTTAATCGCTGCCAAATCGTCAGCGGCCAGCAGCCTGGCCAGATCAACATCGCCGACCTCGGCGGCAAATTCCGGCGTGAACGGATAAACATTAATGCTCATTTCCCCTCCCCCGCAGCTTTGGAAATCTGCATTGCCGGCGCATTATCGCCCAGTTGCGAATGCCATACTGTTGGCGGAAAATCATGTTCGACATCCTGGCGTCCCGAACAATTCGGCGCCCTGACAAAAAAGAAAACAGGAATCAAATCATGCCAGTCAAATTGATCACGCTCCGCGGAATGTTCCTTGCCGTGATGTTTTTTCATGCCACGGGCGTCCATGCCGACTGCGTCGATACGGTTCCGCTCAACGCGCAAGAACGTGATTTCATATTGCGGGCCAATGCCACGCTGAAAAATTTTCTGCCGGCAGCGCCCGTCGCCGAAGGTCTGCGTACGGGCGATACCGAAACAAATCCCGGCCACTTCAATGTATGCAAGGGCGAAAAAAAGGCTGGAAATTTCTCCGTTGAGGTCAGCCGCAAATACATTTGGCCTGATCCCAAGAAGCATTCCGCTGACACGGCGGTCACCGTGAGTATCGCTGTTAACGTCAAGGGTTTCGCCGCCCCCGCAGGCAATTATTCCGGCGCCTACGGCAGCCCCAGCCCGGGACTCAGCGCCGGGCTGACCGTGAACAACGTGGAATGGAAAGTTGATGCCGCCTCGTATGGAGTGCCTGCGCAGCGTGAAAGCCTGCGCGCTTCGCTGGCGGCGGTGATCGAACGCGACCGCTTGGCGGCACTGGTGGGCAAACCGCTGCCGAGCGTAGCGGCATCTGCCGCCATGCCGAAAAAAGCCGGGCCCACGCCACTGATTACGCCGGAGCCTGCCACAGCGGCGGCAGCAGCAGCCCCCGCGCGCGCCGCCGTTCCCCAACCCGGGGCCGCATCGGCGGCGCCCGATTCAACTCCAACCGCACCTGCCGCGCCTGCCGATGCCCTGAAAGATGCGGCGGATACCGTTCAGAAACTGCGCGGACTGTTCGGTCGATAAATCACACTCCGGCGGCACAGGCGGTGTCCCGCGAATTCAATCCGGGTCTGGAATCCATGAGAGTAAGGAGAACGATATGGCAAAAGGCTACTGGGTAGTAACGTACCGCGCGATCAAGGATGCCGACGCCTTCGCGCGTTACGCGAAAGTCGCGCCGACCGCAGTGCAGGCGGGCGGCGGGCGTTTTCTGGTGCGCGGCATGGCGGCCATGGTGTATGAGGCAGGCATCCAGCAGCGCGTGGTGGTCATCGAATTCGACAGCCTGGCGCAGGCGCTAGCGGCGCATGACACGCCGGCCTATCAGGCAGCGCTGAAGGAACTCGACGGCGGCGCCGTCGAACGCGACCTGCGCATCGTCGAGGGCATCGCCTGACGGCGAACCCGCGACTGGGGTTTGATCAACAGCCTGCGGCGCACTTGCCCTGGCCGTCGAACTCCATCGAGCGGCCGCTGATGGCGAGGTGGCTGGCCGGTTTGAGCAGCTTCATGAACGCTGCCGTACGCGAAGCAGGCCTCAGCTTTCCGCCTTCGGTCACGGGCTCGTTAGCGTGCGTGAGGATCACTGATGCAGGACGGATCAGCTCATTGATCGCATGTCCGCCGGAATAGAATATTCCCGGATTCGGTCCAAGATTGAGTATGGCGAGATTGGCCTTGTGGTATTCGTTGATGACTGTTTTCATCTCGGAATGAATGCCGGTATCGCCCGACAGATAAGCGACCAGCCCATTGGTGAACTTGACGACAAAGCCCGTTGCGGGACCGTACTCAAGAACGGCGCCGTCAGCCTGCAGTTGCGCACGCTGCGCCTCCGAAAGCAGCGCCGGCGGGGCGTTGTTGACGTGCGAAGCGTACACAATCGAGATTTCCACGCCCTGCGATGCACCAGCCGTCTTCGCAACAAAAACGCCGCCGAGATCCGTCTGCGAAGCGCACACCGTGGAAACCGGCACGGTGGTCACGCCACCGGTTTGCGGACAGAAGCCGATCGGCTTGCCGCCACTGATGCCCTGAACCTTGTTGCCGACAAAACCGCCGATGGCGCGGGTCATTACCATCGCAGCATTTTTCGCCGCGACGACTTCGGCCGTCGTGGAATTCGGCGCA
>JAYUYQ010000204.1:0-25286 GCA_043752435.1 Betaproteobacteria bacterium | reverse complement strand
TGGTGGAGTGGAGGAGGATCGAACTCCCGACCTCCGCATTGCGAACGCGGCGCTCTCCCAGCTGAGCTACCACCCCGAAAAGAGGGCGGATTCTACCGCGCTCGGCGGGCATGCGGCAAATCGACGACAACGGCGGCTATAATCGATCAAAACACAGCCCGGAAATCATTTTGGACATCAATCCCCCCTACGGTTACCAGGAAATCGTCCCGCTGGCTAAAACCCACAAGGTTCTGTTGCCGGCAGAACGCAGGCTGCCGGTGCTGTTCCGCAACCTGACGGCCTTGCCGCTGTCCTTCACCGAATTCGCACCCGCCGCCCACGATTACCCGATCGCCTTCATTTCAGGGGATACCGGCAGAAGTTTCGTCGCGATGGCCATCCTCGGCCTCGAAGCACAGCAAAACCTGTTCGTCGCCGACGACGACACCTGGGATGCCGGGGTTTACCTGCCGGCCTATGTGCGGCGTTATCCGTTCTGCATGACCCGCGTCACTGTCGACAGCAAGGAACAGTCGGAGCGGATCGCCTGTGTCGAAAAACGCGCGGTGAACGCCAAGGGTGAAGCCCTCTACGACGGCAAGGGCGAACCGCTCCCGGTCTGGAATCATTTGCGCAAGCTGTTGTTCGAGTTCGAGGCCGACCTCGCGCGTACCGAAGAGCTATGCCGGAAACTGCAAGAACTGCAGTTGCTGGAGACTTTTACCGCGCAAGTCGCGCCGCTGGGGGAGCCGCCGATCGCGCTGACCGGCATGTACCGGATTTCCGAAGAAAAACTGCAGGCACTGCCGGCAGGCACGCTGCAGGAACTCGCGCGCAACGGCATGCTGTTGCGCGCTTACACGCACCTGCTGTCGCTCGACAATTTCCAGCGCCTGCTCGACCGCCGCACGAAGCTGCGCGCACAGGAAAAACCGGCGCGCAAGGTAGACCCGAAAAAACTGAATTAGCCGTTCACTGACAAGCGCTCAGCGGGGCCGCGTACACGACCAGATCAGCAACCCGGCACCGGCCACGATCATCGGCAGTGACAGCCACTGCCCCATTGAAAACCCGAGCGCGAGCAAGCCGAGGAAACCGTCAGGTTCGCGCGTGTACTCGACGCTGAAACGGAACACGCCGTAACCGATCAGGAACAGCGCGGACGCCGCGCCGCGCGGTCGAGGTTTCAGCGTGAACAGCCACAGGATCACGAACAGCACGACGCCTTCCAGCGCAAATTCGTAGAGCTGCGACGGGTGGCGCGCGATGCGATCGACGTTGGGAAACACCATCGCCCACGGCCCGTCCGTCGGTCGGCCCCACAGTTCAGCATTGATAAAGTTACCCATGCGCCCGGCGGCCAGCCCCAGCGGCACCAGCGGCGCGATGAAATCGGTAATTTGCAGCCAGTCCCGCCGCCGACTGCGGGCAAACCAGATCATCGCGATGACCACGCCGAGAAATCCGCCGTGGAAGGACATGCCGCCCTCCCACACATAAAATATTTTCCACGGCTCGGCCAGGTAGTCGCCGAACTTGTAAAACAGCACGTAGCCCAGCCGCCCACCGAGGATGGTGCCGAGGATGCCGTAGAACAACACATCGTCCATGTCGTTGCGATTCCACACCCCGCCCTGATTGCGATCGATGCGATAGCGGCCGAACCACCAGATCAAGGCGAAGCCGAGCAGGTACATCAGGCCGTACCAACGCAAGGCGAGCGGCCCGAGTTGCAACGCCACGGGATCGAATTGGGGATGTACGAACATGGGGGGTGTGGGATCGACGGAAAAGCGCGATGGAAAAATGGATCGGGAAATTACAGGGATACGATAAAATGTCATCCTTATTATACGTGTCCCGCCGTCGCGGCCATCGCTGTCTGAGCCGCCGGCCTCTTGGAGAAAACCCATGCCGTTGAACAAACGCAGCCACCTGATTACCGCTGGCGTCGCCCGCGCCCCCAATCGCGCCATGCTGCGCGCCGTGGGTTTCGGCGACCGCGACTTTGACAAACCCATCGTCGGGGTTGCCAACGGCCATTCGACGATGAATCCGTGCAACGCCGGCATTCAGCCGCTGGTCGACCGCGCCATCGCTGCTCTGAAGGACGGCGGCGCAATGCCGCAGGTGTTCGGCGTACCGACCATCACCGACGGCATCGGCATGGGCACCGAAGCGATGAAATATTCTCTGGTATCGCGTGAAGTCATCGCTGACTGCATCGAAACCGCCGTTAACGGCCAGGCGATGGACGGCGTGTTGGTCTGCGGCGGCTGCGACAAAAACATGCCGGGCGGCATGATTGCGATGCTGCGCATGAACGTACCAGGCATCTATGTCTACGCCGGCACCATCAAACCCGGCCGGTGGAAAGGCCAGGATTTGACCGTGGTCAGCGCTTTCGAGGCTGTCGGCGCCTACTCCGCCGGAAAAATGAGTGATGAAGACTTCATCGGCATCGAAAAAAACGCCTGCCCGTCGGTCGGCGCCTGCGGCGGCATGTTCACCGCCAACACCATGTCGTCTTCGTTCGAAGCACTGGGCATGAGCGCGCTGGGATCGTCGCAGATGGCCTCGCCGGATCCGGAAAAAGCCGATTCCGCCGCGCAATCCGCGCTGCTGCTGGTCAACGCCATCAAGCAGGACATCAAGCCGCGCGACATCGTCACGCGCAAATCGATTGAAAACGCGGTGGCGCTGATCATGGCCACCGGCGGTTCAACCAACGCCGTGCTGCATTACCTCGCCATTGCCCACGCCGCCCAAGTCAAATGGACTATCGACGATTTCGAGCGCGTGCGCCGCAAGGTGCCGGTGCTGTGTGACCTGAAACCCTCCGGCCGTTATGTCGCGGTGGATTTCCATCGCGCCGGCGGCGTGCCGCAGGTGCTGAAAATGCTGTTGAAACAGGGTTTGCTCCACGGCGACTGCATAACCATCACCGGCCGCACGCTGGCGCAGGAATTGAAAAATGTCCCGGACGCGCCGCGCGCCGACCAGGACGTGATTCGCCCCTGGTCCAAGCCGATGTACAAACAGGGACACCTGGCCATCCTCAAAGGCAACCTCGCGCCTGAAGGCTGCGTCGCCAAGATCACCGGTTTGAAATCGCCGAAAATCACCGGGCCGGCGCGGGTGTTTGATTCCGAAGCCGCTACGATGAAAGCGATCATGGCGAAGAAAATCAAAGCCGGCGACGTGGTGGTGATCCGCTACGAAGGCCCCAAAGGCGGACCGGGCATGCAGGAAATGCTCGCGCCCACCGCTGCGCTGACCGGCCAGGGGCTGGGCGAATCCGTCGGCCTGATTACCGACGGCCGTTTCTCCGGCGGCACCTGGGGCATGGTCGTCGGCCATATTGCGCCGGAAGCCTTTGAGGGCGGCCCGATTGCGCTGATCAAGGAAGGCGATTCGATCACCATCGACGCGCACAAACTGCTGATCCAGCTGAATATCTCCGCGAAGGAATTCGCCGCGCGCAAAAAGAAGTGGAAGCAGCCGAAGCCGCGTTACACCCGCGGCGTGCTGGCCAAGTTCGCGCGCCTGGTATCGACCGCCAGCAAGGGCGCGGTTACCGACTGACCGTCAAGATAAGCGTGCAGACATGAACACCCATCGTCCGCAGCTGCGGCGGGTATTGTCGCTGCCCCTGATCACGTTTTATGGTCTGGGCACCATCCTCGGCGCGGGCATTTATGTGCTGGTCGGCAAGATCGCCGGTGTTGCAGGTCTCTATGCTCCGCTGGCGTTCCTGATCGCGGCCGCGGTCGCCGCGCTTTCCGGCTTCTCCTACGCCGAGCTGACCTCCCGTTATCCGCGCGCCGGCGGCGAATCCATTTATATCCAGCAGGGGTTCGGTATCCGTGCGCTGTCCACGCTCGTCGGATTGCTGGTCGCGACCGCCGGCCTGGTGTCGGCCGCCACCATCACCCACGGTTTCGTCGGTTATCTGGATGTTTTTGTGGAATTGCCGGCGACACCGGTTATCGTCGCCGTGGTGCTTGCGCTCTGCGGTCTTGCGATCTGGGGCATCCTTGAATCGGCGTGGGCCGCGGCCATTGCGACCATGGTCGAAATTGCCGGGCTGGTGCTGATCATTGCTGTAGCTTCGCCCAGTCTCGCAACGCTGCCCGCGCGCTGGCCGGAATTGCTGCCGGCCGCCAACGCCGCCGCCTGGTCGGGCATCATGCTTGGCGCCTTTCTCGCGTTTTATGCGTTCATCGGCTTCGAGGACATGGCCAATGTCGCCGAGGAAGTGCAGGACGCGTCGCGCAATCTGCCGCGCGCCATTCTGATCGTACTGGTGGTCGCCACCATGCTCTACCTGCTGGTCGCACTGGTCGCCGTATTGTCACTGCCGCCCGCACAACTCGCCGCCAGCGCGGCGCCCCTGGCGCTGATTTTTGAACAAGCCACGGGCTACCCGCCGACATTGATTGCCGCGATCAGCCTGTTCGCTGTCGTCAACGGCGCGCTGATCCAGATCATCATGGCCTCGCGCATGCTTTATGGAATGAGCGCAGCGGGCTGGCTGCCAGGGCTGCTCGCGCAGGTCAGCGCGCGCACCGGGACACCGGTCATCGCCACCGTGGCGGCGGCATCAGGCGTCCTGTTGTTCGCGCTGGCGCTGCCGCTCGCCACTTTGGCCAAGGCCACCAGCACCATCGTGCTGGTGGTTTTTGCGCTGGTTAATCTTGCCTTGATCCGCATCAAGCGCCGCGATCCGGCGCCTGCCGGCGCGCGGGTGTACGCCGGCTGGGTGCCCTGGGGCGGGTTTTTGCTGTCGCTGGCGTTGTTGGCATTTCACCTCCTGACCCTTCTCCGCAGCTGAACCCGCCACCCAGGGCGGCATCGCGTAACCATAAAATATATAATAAAAACAATAATTTACATTATTTCCTCGTTAAATCGGCTAGCGTCATCGAAGCCACCCCATGAATCTGCGGCGGCGTCTGCGACCTGCCGGTGACCCTGGATGCACAGGAGCCCGGTTGTGTTCTGGACGAACACGCACAGCGGCTTTTGAGTCGTAAGCCGCTTCGGCTACAATCGCTGCTCACGCAGTTTTGCCATTCATTTCGACAGTCAAGGAGCTTTCATGAAGTTTGTCTTTGCCGTGCTGTTTGCTCTCGGTGTTCTGATTTCCGGCAGCGCTGCTGCATCGGAAAAACTCGCGCAGTCCAGCGGTTGCATGACCTGCCATGCCATCGACAAAAAAATCATCGGTCCCAGCTACAAGGACATCGCTGCCAAGTACCGTAACGATAAAAGCGCTGAAGCCAACCTGGTCAAAAAAGTGAAGGCCGGCGGCTCAGGCGTCTGGGGCCCCACCCCGATGCCGCCGAACGCCCACGTCAAGGAAGATGACATCAAGGCCATCGTGACCTGGACTCTGGCGCTCAATTAGTCGCTTGGTATCAATGACATCAAAGCCGGCCTGCGCCGGCTTTTTTGTTGTGCGATGCCCCCGGACGCTGAAATTGACATTGCCTGGCACCCCCCGGATAATCGTTAAAACTCTTTCAGTAACAACAAGTTAAATACAAAATAAATACTTAAATACCTAAATACACCACCGACCACTAGTCCGAATTTCCCATCGATTCGACTTCATACTGGAGCCCCCATGCACATGCACACCGTACGCCACATCACTGCGGCCCTGATCACCGCGATACTGTTGACTGCCTGCGGCAAAGAAACACCGCCGCCCGCGCCCAAAGCTGAAGCGCCGAAACCGCCGGAAGTGCTGACTGTAAAAATTGGCTCGGCATCACCGCTGACCGGGCCACAGGCGCATATCGGCATCGACATCCGCAATGGCGTACAACTGGCGATTGAGGATCTCAATGCCAAAGGTGTCGAGATCGGCGGCAAAAAAGTAAAACTGGAACTGGTCTACGAAGACGACGAGGCCAATCCGACCAAAGCCACCACGGTTGCGCAAAAACTGGTCGACGCCAAAGTCGCCGCAGTGGTCGGCCACTTCAATTCCGGCGCATCGATTCCGGCCTCCAAGATCTACGCCGATGGCGGTGTGCCGCAGATTTCACCCTCTTCGACCAATCCGGATTACACGCTGAAGGGTTTCAAAACCACGTTCCGCGTGGTCGCGCATGATGGCCACCAAGGTCCGACGCTGGCACGTTTTGCCGTCAACACGCTGAAAATGAAAAACATCGCGGTCATCGACGACAGCACGTCTTACGGACAGGGGCTGGCCGACAACTTCGAAGCCGCGGCCAAAACGCTGGGCGCGAAAATCATTGCCCGCGAACACACCACCGACAAGGACACCGATTTCAAGGCGATCCTGACCAAGATCAAGGGCAAAAAACCTGACCTGATCATGTTCGGCGGCATCGATCCGCAAGCGGGGCCGATGGTCAGGCAGATGAAGGAACTCGGCATCAAGGCCAGGTTCATCGGCGGTGACGGCATGCAGACGCCCAACTTCATCAAACTCGCCGGCGATGCCTCCGAAGGTATGATGGCCTCGATCCCCGGCCTGCCGAAAGACCAGATGCCCGGCGGCAAGGTGTTCCTCGAGAAGTACAAAGCCAAGTTCAACCAGGAAGTCGAGCTCTACGCGCCCATGGGTTACGACGCGGTGTTCGTGTTTGTCGAAGCCATGAAACGCGCCGGCTCCACCGACCCCGCGAAATTCCTCGCTGAAATCGGCAAGACCGATTACCAGGGCGTCATCGGCCCCATCGCGTTTGACGACAAAGGCGACCTGAAAAACGGGCCGATCACCATTTACGTGGTCAAGGGCGGCAAATGGGAGCCGCTGGAAGTGGTCAAACCCGAGGCGGCAGCAGCCGCTCCGGCAGCAGGAACGGCAGTCGAGAAAAAATAAACAGCAATAACAGACGACAACGGCACCCTCAGGGTGCCGTTGTCGTCTCTAGAGCCTGTTAACCATGGAAATTTTCGCCCAACAACTGATCAACGGCCTGGTGCTGGGCAGCATCTACGCGCTGGTCGCGCTCGGCTATACCATGGTCTATGGCATCCTCGGGCTGATCAATTTTGCCCACGGGGACATCACGATGATCGGCGCGCTGGTGTCACTGACCCTGATCCAGTTGCTGGCGGCGGCGGGAATTCCCGCGCCAGTGATCCTGCTGCTCGCCGGTGGCGGCGCAGTCATGGTCTGCGCGATCCTCGGCCTGTCGATTGAACGCATCGCCTACCGGCCGCTGCGCCGCGCACCAAGACTGGCACCACTGATCACCGCCATCGGCGTGTCGATACTGCTACAGTATTCCGCGGCGCTGATCTGGGGCAAACAGTACATCGCCCTGCCGAAAATCATCGAACAGTCGCAGTTCACCATTTTCGGCGCACAGCTGACCAGCCTGCAGGCAGCAATCTTCCTGCTCGCATGCACCATCATGGCGGGCCTGCTGTGGTTCATCAAAACCAGTCGCATGGGGCGCGCGATGCGCGCCACCGAACAGAATCCGGATGTCGCCGGGCTGATGGGCGTCAACACCAACACGATAATCGCTTTCACCTTCGTGCTCGGCTCGGCGATCGGCGCCATCGCCGGGCTGATGATCGTGCTGTATTACGGACTCGGTCATTACTTCATGGGTTTCATGCTGGGGTTGAAGGCGTTCACCGCTGCCGTGCTCGGCGGCATCGGCAATGTCGGCGGCGCAGTATTGGGCGGACTGTTGCTGGGCGTCATCGAAAGCCTGGCCTCGGGCTACATCGGCGACCTGACCGGTGGTGTGCTGGGCAGCAACTACCGCGACATTTTTGCGTTCCTGGTGCTGGTGCTGATACTGGTGCTGCGCCCGGCCGGTTTGCTCGGACACCAGGGGGGAGACCGCGTATGACCGCGTGGCCTGCCCCCTGGCGCTGGGCCGCATGGCTGGCCATCACATTGCTGTTGCTCGCCGCGCCGTTCCTGATCGAAGCGGCATTTGGCCGCGCCTGGGTGCGCATCACCGACGTGGCGCTGCTGTTCATCATGCTGGCACTCGGCCTCAACATCGTGGTCGGATTCGCCGGCTTGCTTGATCTCGGTTACATCGCATTTTTTGCCGTCGGCGCCTATTGTTACGCGCTGCTTGCCTCACCGCAGCTGGCAATACATTGGCCCTTCCTGGTGCTGCTGCCGCTGGGCGCAATGGTCGCCGCAGTATTCGGCATCCTGCTCGGCGCGCCGACGCTCAGATTGCGCGGCGACTATCTGGCCATTGTCACGCTCGGTTTCGGCGAAATCATCCGTGTGCTGCTCAACAATCTGAACCGTCCGGTCAACATTACCAATGGTCCGCGGGGCATCACGCTGATCGACCCGCTGCAGATCGGCGGTTTTTCGCTGGCGCAGAACCACAGCTTCGCCGGGCTGACCTTCACCGCGCTGCACAGCTATTACTTCGTGTTCCTCGCCTGTGCCGTGTTGTCGATCATCATTTCGCGGCGGCTCGAGGATTCGCGCATCGGCCGCGCCTGGGTCGCCATCCGCGAAGATGAACTCGCTGCAGCATCGATGGGCATCAACACCCGCAACATGAAGCTGCTGGCGTTTGCGATGGGCGCGACTTTCGGCGGTGTCGCCGGCGGCCTGTTCGCGTCATTCCAGGGATTCATCAGCCCGGAGAGTTTTCACCTGATCGATTCCATCATGGTGCTGTGTATGGTCGTGCTCGGCGGCATGGGCAATGTCGCCGGGGTCGTGCTCGGCGCCGTGCTGCTGACAGCGCTGCCGGAGGCCCTGCGCTACATCGGCCCGCTGCAACAGCGCTGGTTCGGCGAAGTATTCATCGATCCCTCGGACCTGCGTATGCTGCTGTTCGGGCTGGCGCTGGTCTTAATGATGCTGTTCCGGCCCTCGGGCATCTGGCCGGCGCGGCGACGCCTGGTGAAGAGCATCACGGAGAAGCAGCATGCCGCCGGCTGATACCCTGCTCTCCGCCACCGGCATCAGCAAAAGTTTCGGTGGCCTGACTGCGCTGAACGAAGTGTCGATCAGCGTGCGCCGCGGCGAAATTTTCGGCTTGATCGGCCCCAACGGCGCGGGCAAGACCACGCTGTTCAACGTGCTGACCGGCATTTATGCCGCCGATGCCGGCAAACTAGTCTTTAACGGTCTGCCCATCGACGCCGGCAAACCGCATCATGTGGCGCAATACGGCATCGCGCGCACCTTCCAGAACATCCGCCTGTTCGGCAGCATGACCGCGCAGGAAAATGTGATGGTAGGCCGCCACGTGCGCACGCGAACCGGGGTGCTCGGGGCTGTGTTGCGCACCAGCAGTGCCATTGCAGAGGAGGCTTCCATCATCCACCGCGCCCAGGAGCTGCTGGACTATTGCGGGCTGGCAGCGCGCGCCGGATGTCTCGCGCGCGACCTGCCCTACGGCGACCAGCGCCGACTTGAGATTGCCCGCGCATTGGCCACCGACCCCAAACTGCTCGCCCTCGACGAGCCGGCGGCGGGCATGAATGCCACCGAGACCGGCACCCTGCGGAAACTGCTGGAACGGATACTCAGCGACGGCATCACGCTGCTGCTGATCGAACACGACATGAAGTTGGTGATGGGTCTGTCGCACCGCGTGGCGGTGCTCGACTACGGTGAAAAAATCGCTGAAGGCGCACCCGCTGAGGTGCAGCGCGACCCCAAAGTCATTGCCGCCTATCTTGGCGGGGCAGTGGCCTGAACCGCCTGCATCATGCTCAGCGTACACAAACTTGAAGTGGCTTACGGCGGCATCAAAGCCGTAAAAGGCATCGACCTGGAAGTCGGGCGCGGTGAAGTGGTGGCGCTGATCGGCGCCAACGGCGCCGGCAAGAGCAGTACGCTGAAAGCGCTCGCGGGCCTGCTTAAACCCAGCGCCGGCCGCATCGACTACGACGGCGCCGAGATCACCGGAAAACCGGCGTATCATCTGGTGCGGCGCGGTCTGGCCATGGTGCCCGAGGGGCGCGGCGTGTTTCCGCGGCTTACGGTTGCGGAAAACCTGGCAATGGGCGCTTACATCCATGATGACAAATCTGCCATTGCGCGTGATTTTGAACGCGCCTACACGCTGTTTCCTCGGCTGGCGGAACGCCGCGCACAGCCCGCCGGCACCTTGTCCGGCGGCGAACAGCAGATGCTCGCCATGGCGCGCGCGCTGATGTGCCGTCCGCGGCTGCTGCTGCTTGATGAACCGAGCATGGGGCTGGCGCCGTTGATGGTGCAGAAAATTTTTGAGACCGTGCGCGCAGTGGCTGCGGAAGGCGTGACCATGCTGCTGGTGGAGCAAAACGCGAAACTGGCGCTGGAAACCTGTGATCGCGGATATGTCATGGAAAGCGGCGCCATCGTGCTCGCCGATAATGCGAAGACCCTGTTGTCCAGCCCACAAGTGAGGCAAGCGTATCTTGGAGAATAATTTCGAAATTAAGCACGAAAATAAGCTCATAAATTCGCCGGGGGACGGGTTGCTGGCACAGGCACGGGAACTCGTGATGTCAGGCAAGGCGCGGGTGCCGCTGACCATGCTGATCGCCGTGGCACTGGTCGCACTGCTCGGTTTTCTCTATCTGAAAAGTCAGGGTGTTGACTACCGGCGACAGAATGAAATTCTCAGCTATTTGCGCGACCTGCGGGAAATCGATGCGCGCTGGGATCTTGAAGTGCTGCGCGCCCGGGTCGAGGGCGCATCCGGCAAGGCGCGCCCGACGGATGACCGTGGTGCGCGCGCCCCAGAACTTCTAAAACGTCTTCAGCAATCAGCCGCCGACGCCGGGAGTCCGGTGCTAAACCGCAGCCTGCCGGCGCTGGTGCAGGCGTACAACCAGAAAATCGAATTGATGAATCGTTATCGTGCGGCCAGCGGTACGGTCACGCAGGCGTTGGGACGCATGGTCGAATTCGACAATGAGATCGCCGGGCTGGTGCGCGGTGTGTGGGCCAGTTTCCCGCAGCGGGACCGCCTGATCGCCGTCGAAAGCACCTCAGCACTGCTGTTCGCCCAGGCCATGCGTTACGCCACCGATCCGACCGACTCGCTACGCAAAAACGTCGAGCTATTCGCCGCCGATCTGCGCAAGGCCGGAACCGGGGTGCCGCCCGCGCTGCGCGAAGGCCTTGCCCGAATCGACACCACTGTAGAGCAGATTCTTGGCGCCAAACCGGTGGAAAATGAGTTGTTCCAGAAAATTGCAATGGCTTCAGCAGGGCCACGCATCGACAGTCTGACCGACGCGTTCAGCGTGGAGAGCGCAGACGTACAGTCCGACAGTGAGCGTTACCGCATCTACCTGATTGCTTATGCCGGCGCGCTGTTGATCCTGATCGGCTGGCTGCTGTCAAAGTTGGCTGTCAGTTACCGTCTGCTCAACGAAGCCAACCGTGTACTCGAGTCCCGCGTCGAAGAACGTACGCGTGAACTGTCCGGCGCACTGCATCAGTTGAAGGAATCCAAGTCGCAGCTGATCCAGACCGAAAAAATGTCTTCGTTGGGACAGATGGTCGCCGGCATCGCGCATGAAATCAACACGCCGCTGGCTTACGTCAAGAACAGCCTGGGCTCAGTCGCCGGCAAACTGCCCGACGTCAAAAAACTGATTGTCGAAACCAATAAGCTGCTGAAGCTGATGGAAGATGTCAGTCCTGACCCCGCGCGGTTGCAGGCCAAATACACCTCGGTGCGCGGCCTGATTCACCACTTCGCCGAGCAGCAGGCGCTGGCTGAACTCGGCCAGCTCGCGAACGACGGCCTCTATGGCATTGAGCAAATCTCTGAAATTGTGCTCAATCTGAAAAACTTCAGCCGGCTTGACCGCAGCAAGGTATCGAGTTTCAACCTGAACGAAGGGCTAGGCAGTGCGCTGACCCTTGCCAAGCACGAATTGAAACATCTGACCGTCAAAAAACAGTTTGGCGACATTCCGGCCATCACCTGTTCACCTTCGCAACTGAACCAGGTGTTCCTCAACCTGATCAACAATGCCGCGCAGGCCATCGAGTCCGGCACCGGCGAAATCACCCTCAGCACGCGAATGGAAGGCACAGACCATGTCGCTGTCGAAATCGCCGACAACGGCAAGGGTATCCCGCCGGAAATCATGTCGAAAATTTTCGATCCGTTTTTCACCACTAAAGCCGTGGGCAAGGGCACCGGCCTCGGGCTGTCGATTTCGTACAAGATTATCGAGCAGCACGGTGGTAGCATCAACGTTGATTCCACCGTGGGCACAGGCACCCGTTTTACGATCGTGCTGCCGTTGACACCGCCGGCAACAGCGACCCTGGACGACCAGCAATGACAACCGGTTATCCCAAAAACATCGGCAAGTACGAGGTGCAGGGCATTCTGGGCCGTGGTGGCATGGGTGTCGTCTACAAGGCGTTCGACCCGGCGATCCATCGTCAGGTGGCGATCAAGACCATCACCAAATCGGCGATGGATCCTTCGGAACTGCAGTATGCGATCGCGCGTTTCCGCCACGAAGCGCAGGCCGTCGGGCGCCTCACCCATCCGCGCATCGCCGCCATTTTTGACTATGGCGAGGACGACAATATCGCCTACATCGTGATGGAGCTGGTTAATGGCAAGTCTCTGTACGAGCACCTGCAGAACAAGGCGAAATTCGAGCTGGCGGAAATCGGGGAAATTGTGCGCCAATTGCTCGACGGCCTCGGCTACGCTCACGCGCAGGGCGTCGTCCATCGCGACGTCAAGCCCTCCAACATCCTGATCAACGACGACGGTCGCATCAAGATCAGCGATTTTGGTATTGCCCATCTCGATTCGTCGTCGCTGACCCAGGTCGGCGAAATCATGGGGTCGCCGGGTTACATGTCACCGGAACAGTTCACCGGCGATGAGCCCGATGCGCGCACCGACATCTACGCGGCAGGCGTTATCGCCTATGAACTGCTGGCGAACCGCAAGCCCTTTATCGGCAGCAATGTCGAAATTATGCGTCAGGTGATCAGCGACCGCCCCGTCAATGCGTCAGATTTCAATCCGCAGATTTCGGTGCAGCTCGACTGGGCAACCCACAAGGCGCTGGCCAAAAACCGCGAAGACCGTTTTCAGAATGCGCGCGAATTTGCGCTGGCATTTGTACAGGGCATCGCCGCCAGCCTGCGTACCAGCAAAACGACCGAGGCTGAGGAGGCCGCTGAAGCGCCGACGCAGCGTCTTGATCCGAAACTGGTATCAGCGGCGCGGATGATCTCCGGCATGCAGGCCGCCAAAGCGGCGGCGGTAACCGCTGCACCGGCCGCATCGGCAACAGCGCCAATAGCGGCAGCGTTTGACACCGCCGGCAAAAAAGCAAAGCTGCTGTTCGTCGATGACGAGGAGCGCATCCTCAATGCGCTGCGTTCGGTGTTCCGCAATCAGTACAACGTGTTCACCGCCAGCAGCGGCCCGGAAGCGATGGAATTTCTGAAACGTTTCCGCCCGCACGTGGTGATCAGCGACCAGCGCATGCCTGAAATGACCGGCGTTGAATTCCTGCGCCAGGTCAAGGAAGTCGCTCCGCAAACCGTGCGCATGCTGCTCACCGGTTATTCGGACCTCGCCTCCATCGTCGGTTCGATCAACGACGGTGAAGTGTTCCGCTTCATCAGCAAACCCTGGGACAACGCCGAAATCCAGAAAACAATCGGCGAAGCCGCAGCCATCGCGCTCGAGCTCGCTGACATGGCGGCGGCGCCGGTGATCATGCCCGACAAACTCGGCAGCGGGATCCTGGTGGTGAACCCGGATCAGGGCGTGTTCCGCGCCGTCAACGAACTGATGGGCAGCGTCTGTCCGGTACTCCATGCGCCGGACATGGAACGTGGATTGGCAATACTCTCGGAAAAAGAAATCGCGGTGATCATCGCCGACATCCGCAGCGGTGACCATAAGTCAGTAGCCACCTTTAAATTGCTGAAACAGGATCATCCGGAAATCCTCGCCATCCTGACCACCGAGGCCTCGGACTCGGAGCTGGTGATCGATCTGATCAATCAGGCCCAGGTGTTCCGTTTCCTGAGCAAACCGCTCAACCTGAAACTGCTGCAGCAGCATTTGCATGCCGCACTGGCGCGTTACCAGTCTTTCCGCAAAACGCCTAAACTGCTGAAACAGCACAAGGTCGCAGCGGCACAATCATCCGATGCCTCCATGATCGGCCAGTTGCGCGAGCGCATACGCTCGGTAAAATCTTGGTTGGGCGTATGACCCTGGCTTGGCGTCTGAAGCTGGTTGGCGCCTGACGACACAACTGTGTAGCGGATCGCTAGATCCAGTCTTTGGCCACCAGAAAATCGGTATAGAGCCGCGCTTCCGGCGTGTCGGGTTGCGGCTGCCAGTCATAACGCCAGTGCACCACCGGTGGCAAGGACATCAGGATCGACTCCGTGCGTCCGCCGGACTGCAGTCCGAACAGGGTGCCGCGGTCATGCACCAGATTGAATTCGACATAACGGCCGCGGCGATAGGCCTGGAAATCACGCTCACGTTCGCCGTACGGCAGCTCACGGCGACGTTCGACGATGGGGACATAAGCCGGCAGAAAATGGTCGCCGACACTGCACATCAGTGCAAATGCGGTTTCGAAATCCGGCTCGGCGAGATCATCGAAAAAAATGCCACCGATGCCGCGTGGTTCGTTGCGGTGTTTCAGGAAAAAATAACGGTCACACCATTGCTTGAAGCGGGAGTGGTGTTCCTTGCCAAACGGCGCCAGCGCATCGCGGCAGATACGGTGGAAATGGATCGCGTCTTCTTCGAATCCGTAATACGGCGTCAGGTCCATGCCGCCGCCGAACCACCATACCGGTGCGGCCCCCGCTTTTTCGGCGACGAAACAACGCACATTGAGATGCACCGTCGGTACATGGGGATTGCGCGGATGCAGCACCAGTGACACGCCCATCGCCTGGAAGGAACGCCCCGCCAGTTCTGGCCTGGCGGCGGAGGCCGACGGCGGCAGGTTATCGCCGAACACATGGGAATAACCGACGCCTCCACGCTCAAACAGCGCACCACCTTCAATCAGCCGAGTGACGCCGCCACCACCCTGCGGCCGCTGCCACTCGTCGCGCAGGAAGCTGCCACCGTCCAGCGTTGCCAATTGATCGACGATGGTCTGCTGCAGACCGGTCAGATAATTTTTGACTGCGGCGATATCCATCACTGTACCCGGTGGAGCTGCGCTGGCCGCGCGGCTGTTATTTGCGTCCCGCGGCAACCGCGCGATGGCCGATGTCACGGCGGCATTGCATGCCGTCGAAACGGATCAGGTCGACGATTTCATAAGCGCGGCGCTGCGCAGTGCGGGTGTTATGCCCCAGCGCAGTGACGCACAATACGCGCCCGCCGCTGGTCACGACGTCTTTCCCCGCCAGCGTGGTGCCGGCGTGGAACACATGATAATCCTCGCCCGCCGGCGGCAGCCCGCCGATCACATCACCCTTGCGCGGATCTTCGGGATAGTTTGCGGCAGCCAGCACCACACCCAGCGCCACCCGCGGATCCCATTCCGCCTGCACCGTATCGAGTTTGGCGTCGATCGCCGCCTCGAGCAGCGGCACCAGGTCACTTTTGAGTCGCATCATGATCGGCTGCGTTTCCGGGTCCCCCATGCGGCAGTTGAATTCCAGCACCTTCAGCGTGCCGCCGGCGCCGATCATCAGTCCGGCATATAAAAACCCGGTATAGGGAATGCCGTCGGCAATCATGCCGTTCAATGTCGGCTGGATCACTTCACGCATCACTCGCGCATGAATTTCCGGTGTCACCACCGGTGCCGGCGAATAAGCGCCCATGCCGCCGGTGTTCGGCCCCTGGTCACCATCCTGCAATCGCTTGTGGTCCTGGCTGCTGGCCAGGGCCAGCGCATTGCGCCCATCGGCGAGCACAATAAAACTCGCTTCTTCGCCGTCAAGAAATTCTTCGATCACCACACGCGCGCCAGCGGATCCCATCTTGTTGCCAACCAGCATCATGTCGATGGCGGCATGCGCTTCATCGAGCTGCATCGCCACCACCACGCCTTTGCCCGCAGCCAGTCCGTCGGCCTTGATCACGATCGGCGCACCTTCACGATCAATAAAGGCATGCGCCGCGGCAGCATCGGTGAAGGTCGCGTGTTTCGCCGTCGGTATGTGATGGCGCACCATGAAGTTTTTCGCGAAATCCTTGGAGCTTTCGAGCTGTGCGGCTTTTTGTGTCGGCCCGAAAATACGGTGCCCCGCACCGCGCACGGCATCAACCACGCCCGCCGCCAGGGGTGCTTCGGGTCCAACCACCGTCAGTGCAATATCATTTTTATCAATAAAATCAAGTACTTGTTGATTATCGGCCGGACTGACATTCTGCACACCCTCTTCACGCGCTGTGCCGGCATTGCCAGGCGCGGCGTACACCATCTGCACCAACGGCGACTGCGTCAATTTCCACGCCAGCGCATGTTCGCGGCCACCGCCGCCGATGACGAGGATTTTCATTGGGTCGTGAGTAACGTGGAATAGGTAATGAGAAAACCCGTCAGGCCAGATCGTCCGCCTTGTTTTATCCGCTCACCTTTCACTCTTCACCCTCCACTGTTCTTAGTGACGGAAGTGGCGGAAGCCGGTGAACACCATCGCAATGCCGTGTTCGTCAGCGGCTGCAATGACTTCTTCATCGCGCAGGCTGCCACCGGGCTGAATGATCGCTTTCGCCCCCGCCGCGGCGACCACATCGACACCGTCACGGAACGGGAAAAAAGCATCCGAGGCCACCACCGAACCGGCAAGTTTCAGCTTGGCATTCTCGGCTTTGATCGAGGCTATCCGCGCCGAATCGACGCGGCTCATCTGCCCCGCGCCGACACCCAGCGTGCCGCCGTTGCCACAAAACACGATGGCATTGGATTTGACGAATTTGGCGACGCGCCAGGCAAACAGCAGATCGGACAGCTGAGCCTCCGTCGGTTTTTTCTTTGTCACCACTTTCAGTTGTGCCGCCGTGACATTCATGCCGTCCGGGGTCTGCACCAGCACACCACCACCGACACGTTTCACATCAAAACGATTGGCTCCTGCAGCCAGCAGCACTTCGAGCACGCGGATATTGGCTTTGCCGGCAAACACCGCCAACGCATCGGGCAGTACCTGCGGTGCAATGACCACTTCAACGAACAGTTTTGAAATCGCCTGCGCCGTCGCGGCATCCAGCGCGCGGTTGACGGCAATGATGCCGCCAAAGGCCGAAGTCGGATCCGTCGCCAGCGCTTTGTCGTAAGCGGCGGCAATATCGGCAGCGGTCGCGACGCCGCAGGGATTGGCATGTTTGACGATGACGCAGGCCGGCGCATCAAAAGTCTTGACGCACTCCCAGGCCGCATCGGCGTCGGCAATATTGTTGTACGACAATTCCTTGCCCTGCAGTTGCCGGTACGCGGCGAGGCTGCCGGGGGCCGGCGCCAGATCGCGATAAAACGCCGCATGCTGATGCGGATTTTCACCATAACGCAGCGTCTGCACGCGATCGAACTGCAGGTTGAGCCGCGCCGGAAATGCCGTGGTTTTGCCGTCGGGCTGCAGCGCAGTCAGGTAATTGCTGATCGCGCTGTCGTATGCGGCGGTATGTGAAAACGCCCTGCACGCCAGCTGGAAGCGCGTCTCCGCGCCCAGCGCGCCGCCGGCCGACTGCATTTCTTGCAGCAGACCAGCGTAATCAGCAGGGTCGGTGACCACTGCCACATGTTCGTAATTCTTCGCCGCACTGCGCACCATCGCCGGACCACCGATGTCGATGTTCTCAATGGCTTCCGCCAGCGGGCAATCGGCTTTGGCAATGGTCTGCGTAAATGGATAGAGGTTCACCACCACCAGATCGATGCCGGGAATACCGGCCTGTTTCATCGCCTCGGCATGCGCCGGCACATCGCGCCGGCCCAGCAATCCGCCGTGGATCTTCGGGTGCAGCGTCTTGACACGACCGTCGAGCATTTCCGGGAAGCCGGTGTAGTCGGCAACTTCGGTGACCTTTAGTCCGGCATCACGCAGCATCTTGGCGGTGCCGCCGGTGGACAGCAGCGTCACGCCGAAGCCGGCAAGGCCACGCGCAAAGTCGAGGATGCCCGCCTTGTCGGAGACGCTGATCAGAGCTTGTTTGATGATGGCCATGGCTGCGGGGCGAAGGTATGGAACGAAAGTGCGGGACGAAAGTACGGGGCGAAGGCACGCGGGACGGCCCGTGACTGACGGGTTTGTCAGAATTTGATGTTGTAGGTCTTTATTTTTTTGCGCAGTGTGTTGCGGTTGATGCCCAGCATCGCCGCGGCATGCGACTGGTTGCCGCGCACCTTGTGCAACACCGATTCCAGCAGCGGTTTTTCCACACTGCCGATGACCATGTCGTATACGCCGCAGGCTTTTTCCCCGTCGAGATCACGAAAATAGCCGTCGATCGCCCGGCGTACCACGCGGGCCATTTCGGTTTCATTCATCATGCTGCCAGTTCCTCCACTTGCTTATTCATCATGCTGCAAGTTCTGCAGGCTCTTCAATGCGCCCGGGTTTATTCATCAAACCGGGTTCTTCCAAGTAAATCAGGCGCTCGCCCAGGCCTGATAGTTCGGCAAAATAGTTATCCACAGCCTTGATCTGTTCGGCGCAGGTCTGCAGCTGGTTCATGCCATGGCGGAATGCCGCGGAGCCAGCGAGGCCTTTGGTGTACCAGGAGATGTGTTTGCGCGCGACGCGCACGCCCGTCAGCTCGCCGTAGAACCCATAAAGGTCGTGCAAATGCGCCACCAGTACGCGGTGGATTTCCCCAACGGTAGGCGGCGGCAGGTGGCGGCCGGTCTCGAGGAAATGGCTGATCTCACGGAACATCCACGGCCGGCCCTGCGCCGCACGGCCGATCATCACCGCGTCGGCCTTGGTGTATTCCAGCACCTGTTTGACGCGCTCCGGCGTGGTGATGTCGCCGTTGGCGATCACCGGAATGCGAATCTCTGCCTTGACCGCAGCAATGGTGTCGTACTCGGCTTCGCCGGTATACCCACAGGCGCGGGTGCGGCCGTGGATCGCCAGCGCCTGAATGCCGGAGCCCTCGGCGATACGCGCCACCATCAGTGCATTGCGGTGGTCGCGGTCCCAGCCAGTGCGAATTTTCAGCGTCACCGGCACATCGACCGCACTGACCACGGCCTTGAGGATCCGCGCCACCAGCGGTTCGTCCTTCAGCAGCGCCGAGCCCGCCATCACATTGCAGATTTTTTTCGCCGGACAGCCCATGTTGATGTCGATGATCTGCGCGCCCTGATCGACGTTGTATCGCGCTGCGTCGGCCAGCATCTGCGGATCCGCGCCGGCGATCTGCACCGAAATCGGATCGACCTCACCATCGTGGTTGGCGCGACGTTTGGTTTTTTCTGAACCCCAGAGCAAAGAATTGCTCGCCACCATCTCCGACACGGCCATGCCGGCACCCATCGTTTTGCACAACTGACGAAAGGGGCGATCAGTCACGCCCGCCATCGGTGCCACGATGAGGTTGTTTTTCAGTTGATGAGGGCCGATGCGCAACGGACTTGTCCTTATGTGATTAAAGGGAGAAGTAAAGGGGAAAGTGCGGGGGAAAGGGCGCCATTGTAATCACAGTCGCGCGGCGTGCAAAGAGAAATGTGCCTCATTTTTAGGCACTGTTGACGTTTGCACAACATTGTGCAAAAAAGTTTGCAGCTCGCGTACAAACAATGCGTTGCCAGCCGTGCCGCAGATCATTGTCAAAAGCAATGTGTATCAATACCTTTACCGGAGATTGCTCTAATACCACCTGCAGATTCCGTGGCAAACCGTGACCGCTAAATGTGATCAGCCGCGCGCGCCGAAGGTCATGCGTCGTACCAGGAAATTTTTCAGCGGCGGCATGCAACCCAGTAAAGCAAGTCCCGTACCTCGGGCCAGGCGCAGCGGCAACAGATCGTTGGAGAACAATTCCACCAGCGCATGGGTAAAACCGAGGCCTGCGCCACGATCCACACGACGATGCTTCAGATAAGCGTCCAGCCAGGCGCGTGAACCCAGCTCATTTTTCCTGCTGGCAAGGATTTGTTCGCCCAGCTCCCAGGCGTCGCGCAAACCAAGATTGAATCCCTGTCCAGCCACCGGATGCAGTGTCTGCGCCGCGTTGCCGATCAACACGATGTGGTCAGCAGCGGCTTGCGCACGACGGCGTTGCAAGGGATATGTACCGCGTCCGTTCACGGTGATGAAATCACCAGTGCGGCCACCGAAGGCGGCACGCAGTTCGGTCAGAAAAAATTCCGGTGACATGGCGCACAACTGCCGGGCATGGTCCGGCGTTGTGGTCCACACCAGTGCCCAGCCGTCACGGTCCGGCAACAGTGCCAACGGTCCATGCATCGTGAATCGTTCATACGCGATGTTGTTATGCGGGCGCTCACTCACTACTCGCGCTGTGACCGCACATTGCTGATAGTCGATGGCCTCGGTGGTGGATTCGCCGGCGGCCCCACCATCGGCCAAGGCCAGCAGCGCTGCGGTCAGTTCCCGCTGTTCTCCGCCATATTCATAGGCAATATGCGCAGGATCGCCGCCCTGCGTGGCCGTCACCCGCGCTCCGGTCAGGCATTGCACCGATGTCGCCGCTGCGGCCTGAGCCAATGCCTGCGCGACACGACCATAGTCGACGACGTAACCGAGCTCAGGAAATCCGGCTTCAGCGGCAGCCAGACCGACCCGGCCAAAACCGCCGCGTTGCGATACATGAATGTTGCGGATCGGTGTTGCGGTGGCCGCCAATGCAGGCCACACGCCCAGACGTTCGAGAATCAGCCGGCTGCCGTACGACAGGGCCAATGGCCGCGCATCCCCACCGCCCGCCGCGCGCGCTTCGAGCAATACGATGCGCAGTCCGCTGTCGCGCAAGGCCAGCACCAGCGCGCTGCCCACCGGGCCGCCGCCGACGATGACGACATCAGCGAATTCAGGCACGGCGATCGCGCATCAGCGCTTCGATGTCAGCGACTGTTTTCGGTGCGCTGGCACTGAGGATTTCGCAGTCCTGGGCGGTGACCAGAGCATCGTCTTCGATACGCACACCAATATCGGCAAAACCCTCCGGCACACCCGGCGCGGGGCGGATATAACAGCCGGGTTCGACGGTCAGCACCATGCCCGGCTGCAGCTCGCGCCAGGCGCCATTCGTTTTGTATTCACCGGCATCGTGCACATCCAGCCCCAGCCAGTGTCCCGTACGGTGCATATAGAACTGTTTGTAACTTTCCTGCTCCAGCACGCCATCCAGCGTGCCAGCGAGCAGTTTCAGATCGATGAAACCCTGTGCCAACACTTTTACCGCGGCATCGTGCGGCTCATTCCAGCGCGCGCCGGGTTTTACTATGGCAATCGCCGCAGCCTGCGCCGCCAGCACCAGTTCATACACCGCGCGCTGCGGCCCGCTGAAGCGGCCGTTGACCGGGAAGGTGCGCGTAATGTCCGACGCGTAGCCATCGAGTTCGCAGCCGGCGTCGATCAGCAGCAGGTCGCCGTCGGCCAGCGGCGCATTGTTTTCGACGTAATGCAGCACGCAGGCGTTGGCGCCGCCGGCGACGATGGGCGTGTACGCGGGGGCCTGCGCGCCGCTGCGGCGGAATTCATGCTGCAGCACGGCTTCGATTTCATATTCCGTAGCCCCCGGTCGTGCCGCTTGCATGGCCAGGCGATGGGCGGCTCCGGAGATGTCACCGGCACGGCGCATCAGCGTCACTTCATGCTCATCCTTGCGCAAACGCATGTCGTCGAGCAGCGTGCGCACGTCACGGATATCGTTCGGCGCCGCGACACCGCTGCGCGCGCGGTTGCGCACCGTATTGATCCAGCCCAGCACCCGCGCGTCCCAGACTGCGTCGGCGCCGAGGTGCACATGCACTGCGGAGCGATCCGCCAGCAGTTCGGGCAGGCGCGCATCCAGTTCAGTGATGCAATACGCAGCATCCACGGCAAAAGTTTTTTTCGCGGCATCGGGTCCGTAGCGATACCCGTCCCAGATTTCGCGGTCGAGATTTTTTTCGCGGCAGAACAGAATGTGTTGCGGCTTTTCACCGCCGACCACCACCAGCACCGCCTCGGGTTCGCGGAATCCGGTCAGGTAATAGAAATAACTGTCGTAACGATAAGGATAGTGCGCGTCGCGGTTGCGGATCCGTTCCGGCGCGGTGGGCACGATGGCCACACCATTCCCGAGCTGCGCTGCCAGGCACCCGCGGCGGCGCTGGTAGACGGCGGCATTGATGGCGGGGTGTGCAGACATCATTTGATTATAGTCGCGCGCCGGCCGGTGTTTTTCGGTTCGTTTTCGATTAAATCAACGCGCTTCGCGCGCTGCCCGGTCCAGGTCGGCCAGTCGCTCCGGCGTGCCCACGTCATGCCATTGCCCGCGATACAGCTCGCCGGTCACCTGCCCGCCTTGCATCGCGGCAGTCAACAGGTCGGCCAGTCGCGCGCGATCACCGCGGTTCACGTTAGCGAACAAGGCCGGATGATAGGCGCCCATGCCGCTGAAGGTATGGCGGGTCGCGGCTGTGGCCCGCACCTTGCCGGCGGCAAGGCCGAAGTCACCGCGCGGATGCTGCGGCGGATTGTCCACCAGCACCAGGTGCGCCAGCGGACCGTCTGCGGTCAGGCACTGTGCAGCGGCCTGCAACATGGAAAAATCATAATCGCTGTAAACATCGGCATTGACTGCGATGAACGGCGCATCACCGAGCAGCGGCAGTGCCCAGACGATGCCGCCCGCGGTTTCCAGCGCCGTGATTTCGCCCGTTGTCTCGCGTGAATAGACAATATGTACGCTCAGCGCCGCGCCATCGCCCAGCGTCGTCGCAATCTGTTCGCCGAGATGCGCCAGATTGATCACCAGATCGCGGATGCCCGCCCGCGCCAACGCAGAAATTATCATTGTAATCAAATACTTATTACCTATCTGCAGCAGCGCCTTGGGAGTATGGTCGGTCAGCGGCCGCATCCGTTCACCGCGCCCCGCCGCCAGGATCATGGCTTTCATCGCGGCACGCTCAAAAGGTGTAACCAACCTGCGGGGCGCGCTGCTCGAGTTCGTCGAGCAGCAACGCCAGCGGCTTCAGCGCGACATAGCGCGCGCATACCGCGTGCGCATACGCCAGAAAACGCGGCGCGTCTTCGAGGTACGCGGGCTTGCCGTCGCGATAACAGATGCGCGCAAAAATGCCCAGTACCTTCAGGTGGCGTTGCAGGCCCATCCATTCCAGCGAACGATAAAACTCGCCGAAATCGGCATCGACCGGCAGTTGCGCCCGCTTTGCCTGTTCCCAGTAGCGCGCGACCCAGTCGATGACCCGCTCCTCCGGCCAGCTGATAAAGGCATCGCGGAACAGCGAAGCCAGGTCATAGGTGATCGGGCCATACAACGCATCCTGGAAATCGAGCACGCCGGGGTTCGGCTGGGACAACATCAGGTTGCGCGGCATGTAATCGCGATGCACATATACCGCAGGCTGCGCCAGCGCGCTGTCTGCCAGCAGTTTGTTGATCCCGGCCAGCGTTGCGCGCTGGGCATCGGACAGTGTGAGGCCGAGATGGCGTACTACGTACCACTCGGGAAACAGGTCCATCTCCCGCTGCAGCAACGCAAGGTCGTACGGCGGCAGCACGCCCGGCCGGCTGGCACGCTGCCAGGCAATCAGCGCGGTAATAGCATCGCCGAACAGCATCGCGGCATTGTTTTCGTTCAATGCGCTGAGATACGTGGTATCGCCGAGATCCGTCAGCAGCAGGAAGCCCTGATCGATGTCCGCGGCCAGCACTTTCGGCACATGCAGCCCGGCGTCAAGCATCAGTTGCGCCACCTGCACGAAGGGACGACAGTCCTCGCGCTGCGGCGGCGCATCCATCACAATGCGCGTAGCAGAGTCCAGCGTGACGCGGAAATAACGGCGGAAACTCGCATCGGCGGAGGCTGGTGCGAGCGAGAATGGCGCTCCGGCCAGCGGGCCGGCGAGCCACGCGCGGAGCAATTCAAGACGCTCATCGCGTCCGGCCGCTGAGGTTGGTTTCAAGCGTTGCTTCAAGCAGTGAATTGTGAGATTTTAGCACCTCGCCTGACACCTCTCCTGATGCCCCTTTCCCGAAAAACCCGGATTGCACTCGCCGTGCTGTGTGCGCTGCCCTTGCTGGCCGGCGCCGACGAAGGCCTGAAGCTCAGGCAGCAGTCCGGACTGCTGCTGATCCCTCCCGACAATGGCGATGTGGTGCCGCTGTTCGTTGAAGCCGACCGCATCCAGGGCACCCAAGACCGCGAAATCGAGGCTTTCGGCAACGCCCGGCTGCGCAAGCGCGGCCAGGCTTTTTTCGCCGACTGGATGCGTCACGATACGCCGACCGAAGTGCTGAATGCCAAGGGCAATGTGCGCATCGAGCAGGAACGGGAAATTCTTGAAGGCGATACGCTGCGTTACGAAATGGCCACCGACCGCGGTTACATGGACCGCCCGCGTTACCTGCTGATGAGCACGCCCGAGACCGGGCCGATCAGCAGCAGCATCGCTCGTACGGTGCAAACCGAGGGTCGCGGCACCGCCGAACGGCTGCTGTTTGAGGGTCCGGGGCAGTATCGCGTGCAGTCGGCCAGTTACACCACCTGTGAGCCCGGCAACGACGCTTGGTTTCTGCGCGCAAGCCAGCTCGACATCGACCGCAACCGTGACGTCGGCGTCGCCCGTAACGCGAGCATCGTGTTTTTTGACGTGCCCATTTTTTACTCGCCGTATCTGTCGTTTTCGCTGCATCAGGAACGCAAATCGGGATTCCTCACGCCGAGTTACCGCACCTCGAACACCACAGGCTTCGAGTTCACGGTACCGTTTTACTGGAACATTGCGCCGGAGATGGACGCCACACTCTACCCGCGCTACATGACCAAGCGCGGGCTGCAGCTCGGCAGCGAGTTTCGTTACCTGAATTCGAAGGGCAAGGGTGAAGCGCGGGCGGAGATGCTCTCCAACGACCAGCAAATCGGCCGCGACCGCTGGGGCCTGTTCACCAAACACCAGCAGATGCTGGGCGATATCTGGAACAGCCAGGTCAACATCAATCGCGTTTCCGACGGCAAATATTTCACCGATTTGTCCACCCAGGTGGCGGTGACCTCGCAGGTTTACCTGACCAACGATCTGACGCTGAGCCGCGGCGGCACCTGGGGCAACGGCGGGACCTACGGTTTTTCGGCGTTTGCCCAGCGCTGGCAGACCTTGCAGTCCGATCCCCTGTTGCCGCTGGTCTCGCCCTACAACCGGGA
>JAYUYQ010000203.1:0-11296 GCA_043752435.1 Betaproteobacteria bacterium | reverse complement strand
ATCAGCTGCGGCACGTTTTTCGCCGGCAGCGACGGATGCGCCACCATCACAAAATGCACATTCACCACCTGCGTCACCGCCGCCAGGTCTTTCAAGGGATCGACCACCATTTTCGCGTAAAGGTGTTTGTTCGCCGCCAGATTGCCCAGCGTCGCAATCGCCCAGGTGTAACCATCAGGGGCAGCGCGCGCGGCAAATTCAGTGCCGATGATGCCCGCCGCGCCGGCGCGGTTCTCGACAATCACCTGCTGGCCATATTGCGCCGCGAGTTTTGGCCCGACCACGCGGGCGACAATGTCCACTCCGCCGCCCGGCGGAAACGGCACTACGATGCGTACCGGTTTCGCCGGAAAATTCTGCGCCAGCACTGCCCATGAAAAAGCCGCGCATACCGCACCGATTATTACTTTCACCATTAAACTCATCATCACTCCTCGCTTTTTATTTATTCTGCAACCATCATTTTGCCCGTTAACACCCGCTCCGCATGCCAGGCCGTGGCCTTGATCGACGACCACACCGGTTTGCCGAATTCGCGCGCCAGCCGCGGCATGATGTCGCGGGTCGGCAATTGTGAACAAGCAATAAACAGCGCATCGGCATCGGGCGTTATGGTTTCGCGCGCCAGCGCAGCGATCTGCTCCGGCGTGATCGCTGCGAGTTCGTCCGTGGTTTCCGCCTTGAAACTGGACAGCTTCAGCACCGTGATGCCGGATTGTTCCAGGTAAACGCGCAGCCGCTCATTGACCAGATCCAGGTACGGCGTGACCACGGCAATACGTTTGGCGCCGATGTGCCGCAGGGCTTCGATCATCGCACTGGCGGTGGTCACCACCGGTTTGCCGGTGATGGCCGCAAGTTTTTCCTGGATTTCAGCGTCGCGTGCCGGTCCCCCGATAAAACCGGCAGCGGTACAGCCGTAGGCCACGATGTCGGTCTGCGCCGGGTCGTAATCCCGGGCCAGTTCCAGTGCCTGAGCAACGTAAGCGGGAATTTCTGCGGGACCCAGCAAGCCCTTGCCGCGCGGAATCCGCAGCGTGCGGCATTGCGCACCGGGCAGCCAGTCGAGCAGCTCCGATTCCATGGTCGTGTTGTTGGCGGGCACCATCAGGCCCAGCTTCACAGTCATGATCACTCCTTTGCGAACAGGCGCATTCAAGGCACTCTATCGTGCCGCTGAAACGTCACGCTGAATTCAGTAACTAATTGTTTTAATTAACTATTTAACCTTCAGCCTGCTGCTTACGGATCAGACATTGGAGCAAGCCGCGCTGCGCCTCGCTCAATCCCTGCGCGCTGTCGCCCCTAACCGCGTCTTCCGCTGCCCAACGCCGCTTGAACGCCGCCACCGCCGACCACGGCACCGTCACGTCGTAACCCAGCGCGCTCAACAGCATTGCATCATCAGCACCTGCAGGCACCGAATCGAACGGCGGCTCGCACCACAACCCGAAACCCGCCGCGGCCAGCCGCCGCCATGGGAACCATGCACTCGGATCCACTTTGCGTCCCGGCGCCACATCACCATGGCCCAGCATGTTCGCTGCAGGGATGGCCCAGCGCGCCTTAAGATCACCAAGCAGGGCCATCAACGCAACGATCTGTGCCTCAGCAAAGGGCTCACGACCGTTATTGTCAAGCTCGATGCCGATCGACGCGGAATTGATATCGCGATTTCCGCCCCAATACGAATCGCCGGCGTGCCAGGCCCGTTTCAGCTCATCAACCAGATAAATGATCCTGCCGTCGCGCGCGATCAGGTAATGCGCGCTGACTCCGCGCGCAGGGTCGCTCAGCGTGGCCAGCGCGCGTTCGACCGTATCGTTGGAGGTGTGATGCAGAATCACGTAATTCGGCCGCCGCTCCCCGACGTTGGGCGAGGGCCGCACATCCACCGCGAGCGAGGTGTACACCGGCAATTGCACGCAGGCTGCCAGCAGCAACCCCACCGCGGCCAAGCCTGCCGCCGCCCGACCTTTGCGCCCGCTTAACCACCAACGGTTCACCCGCTTAATCATGTCATCACCGTCCCGCATCATCGCAGATAATTACTGTACCACGCACGCCACCCCTTACCCGCACCTGTTACCCTCCTACTCCTGATGAATAACCCCAGCCCGCAACCCGAAACCGCACGCGCGATCTCTCGTGACGACCTCAACATCCTGCCAGTACGCCGCTACGAAGGCCCGGTGACGTTTGTCGATACGTCGGCACAGCTGTTCACCGCCCTCACCGACATTCGCAGCGAACGCGTGGTCGGCCTGGACACCGAAACCCGGCCCGCTTTCCGCAAGGGCGAGAGTTACCTGCCAAGTATCGTACAGGTGGCCACTGCGAAAATGGCCTATATATTCCCGTTGCGTTATCCCGATACCCACGCTGTGATCGCCGAGATGCTCCAGGCCCACGGCACCGCCAAGGCCGGCGTTGCGCTGGCCTATGACCTGCGCACGCTGAGACAGGTGTTCCCTTTCAGCGAAAAAAGCGTCGTCGATCTCGGCATTGTTGCCAAGCGCCATGATTACGGACAAAGCGGCGTACGCAACCTCGCCGGCATATTCCTCGGTTACCGTATCCCCAAGGGTGCCAAAACCACCAACTGGTCGGCAGCGCAACTGACACCCGCGCAGATTATTTACGCCGCAACCGATGCCTGGGTATGCCGCGAGCTGTATCTGAAATTCGAGGAGGTGGGGATTTTGCGCTGATCGCGCGACGCGCTACCGGCCTGCTGCACCGAGTGTGCCACGCGGTTACTGCGGATAGGAACCACCCAACAAGCCCGGGCGACACAGGGAATGCGTCGCGCACCACCGCTGCCGGGCGCCCTCCCTCAGTGAATCAATTCAATGCTCACCCCCGCCATCAGCGCACGGCCCGGCGCCGGCTCGTAAAAACGGCCGTTGCCGTCGGCAACAATCACCGAGCCGATGTAGGCGCGATCGGTCACATTGTCCACCCGGACAAACTCCGTCAACCGCCAACCCTTGCCGCGCTGCATGAAGCCGACGCGCAGATTGCCAATGGTATACGCCGCTGCAGCCTCGCTGTTCTGATCATTCACAAACACCTGGCCGCTATGACGCAATTCGGCTCCGGCGTGGAAACCGCTCGCCGCATGACGCCAGACCAGTTCGCCGTAAAACAAGTTCGACGCTACTCCGGGCAGACGGTTGCCTGCGTTTACTGTCGTCGGTGGTGTGCCTGACGTGAACGACTGGCGGAATTTGGCGTCGAGCAGTGTCCACGCCAGCGCGGACTCAAACCCGGCGCCGTATTGCTGTTGCCATGCGACTTCAAAGCCGTTGCGGCGCGTACCCGAAGCATTGCGAAAATCGGTACGCCCGCCGGAGGAGCTGTTGACAACGATTTCGTCCCGGGTGTCGATGCGGAACAACGCAACATTGACGTGCCCGCGTTCCCCCGTCAGCGCCTTCACACCCAGCTCGCGATGCAGGCTGTTGGACGGTTTCAGCGCAAAGTTGAGCCCCGTCGCGCCACCCGGCCGGTACGCGAGTTCGGCAAAGGTCGGCGTCTCAAAGCCGCGACCGGCATTGGCATAAATATTCATCACCGGCGACAAGCGGAACGTTGCGCCAATTGCAGGTGTCGTGCGCACAAAATCCACCGCGCCGCTGTCATCTCCATTGATTCCGGCGATGAAGTAATCGCGCGACTCGAAAGATACACGGCTATGGCGCAGGCCGGCCAGCAAAGACAGATTCGGCAGCACATGCCACTCAGCCTGCGTATAAAAATCAGTATTGGTTACGGTATCGTCCTCGTTGCGCTTCAACGACCCGGTGATTCCGTTGTTGTTGATAAAGCCGCGACGGCGTTCTTCCATACGGTCGTGATCAACACCGGCGCTTACTGTGAATCGCCGCGCCACAATTTGCCCTTCATGCGTCCAGCGCAATCCGACTCCGCCATAACCACGGTCGAGATCCACCACGCCACCCGAGTGCGTCGCCGCATTCTGCACTGCAACCGGGATGGCGAGGTGCTGCGTCACCTGGCGGTCACCAAGATAGGCACGTGCCTGCAACGAATGGCCCCCGGCCAGATTCACGTCATAAGTCATGCCGGCCTGGCTCTGGGTAATGCTTTTGCGGGTGTTGAACAGATAGGCATTGCTCACCGCCTGACGCGGATTCTGCGCGACCTGCGCCGCCGTCAAGCCCAGCGGGTCACCGGTTTCCGGCTGGTCGAGTGCATTCAACACCAGCGTCAGCCGCCCCGCACTGCCGAGGTCGTAGCGCAGTTTGGCGTTGGCCGTGTCGCGACGCGCAGAACTGTGGTCGCGGTAACCGCCGGTGGCGAAACGCGACACATCGACAATGGCGTTGAGCGGCCCGTGCTGCCCGCCGTACTGCGCACCCAGTTTCCAGGTGCCGTAGCTGCCGGCAACTGCGCTCGTTGAAAATGTCGGTTCGGGCGGCCCGTCTGCAGTAAATATCTGCACCACGCCGCCGGCCGCGTTGCCATACAGGCTGGAGAAGGGCCCACGCAACACCTCAATGCGCTGCGCCGAAGACAGATTGAAGTTTGCGGCCTGACCCTGACCGTCAGGCATGGTCGCCGGGATGCCGTCGGCGATCAGCCGGATGCCGCGCACGCCGAATGCCGAGCGAGAGCCGAAACCACGCGAGGAAATCTGCAGATCCTGCGCATAGTTCTGCCGGTTTTGCACCGCAATGCCGGGCACGCGGCCCAGAATTTCAGACAGATTGACCTGCGGGTTTGCCTCGCGGATCGTGCGCCGGTCCACGATATCAATCGACACCGGCAGATCCATGTTGTCGCGCTCGACGCGCGTCGCGCTGACCGATACCTCCGGCAGCACCGGCAACTCCTGCGCGTACGCCGCCCAACCGGCAGCCAGCGCCATCGCGCCAAAAATCATTTTAGTAAATTGCACTGCCCCTCCGCAGTGAGTGGTAACAGAAAACCCGGCGGCATCCCGCACCGCCGCTGCTACCCTACACAAACCTGGACCAAATGCCAACGCCGCAATATCCCGTCCGCTCCGGGCGGAATCACACCCCGGCCCCGCGCTGCGCCCGGAAGCAAAAGTAGGTTAGAGTCTTCCGTAACGAGAATACCGTCCGATCACGCATCGTCCCGGGGGAGAGTTCCATGACCTGTCATCATCAGCTGGCGCGACTGCTGGCCTTCGCCGTCATTGCCGCAGCACTGCTTGTTGCCGCACCTGCGCAGGCGCGCGTTACCCGCATTGTCATCGACGAAACGGTATCGCCCGCATTCTGCAAAGGCGACAACTGCAACAGCTACAGCAGCGCCGGCCAGTACGAACAGATTGCCGGCCGCGCATTTGGCGAACTCGATCCCGCCGACCCGCTGAACCGGCTGATCCAGGACATTGAGCTCGCCCGTGACCCCGACGGCAAGGTGCGTTACGTCGCCACCTTCGTCATCACCCGGCCCGTGGACATGGGCAAGGCCAGCGGCCTGCTGTGGCACGAAGTGCCCAACCGCGGGCGGCCGGTGCTGATCTCGACCCAGGAACGCGAATTCGGTGACATCGGCCTCGCCACCGCATGGCAGGGCGACAACGCCAGCATGAGCCCGACACTGGGCACCGCAGTGCGCACCACCATGACGGCCGGCGGCAACCACTGGCTGCAATTGCCGATCGCCAAAAACGTCGATGGCTCGCTGATCACCGGGCCGGTGTTTGCGCGCATCATCAACCGCAGCGGCATCGGCGCGCAACCGCTGATCGTGCAGACCAATCCGGTGCCGTACTTGCCGGCCAGCCTCGACACCACGAAAGCGACGCTGGTATCGCGCGGCCACGAAACACTCGACGGCAAAGTGAAGGGTGAAAACACGATCCTCGCTGCCGACTGGAAATTCTGCGGTGGCGGCACATTCGACGAGCCGGTGCCGTTAACCAGACTTCCGGTGCAGATCTGCCTGAAGGGTGGCTTCAACGCCGCAAAACTGTATCAAGTGGTTTACACCGCCAAAGACCCTTACCCGCTGGGCATCGGTTTTGCGGCATGGCGTGACCTCGGCGCTTTTTTCAAATACGAAAAGCAGGATGACGCCGGCACGCCCAACCCGCTCGCCGGACGCATCACTCACAGCATTGCGCGCGGCCGTTCGCAATCCGGCAATTACCTGCGTGGCTGGCTGCACCTCGGCTTCAACCAGGACGAAAATAAACAGGGCTTAACTGCGCGCCGTGTGCATGACGGCATGTGGCCGGTCATCGCCGGGCGGCGCATCGCGCTGAATTTCCGCTGGGCACAGCCCGACGGCGTACTTGAGTTGTATCAGGCCGGCAGCGAAGGCCCGCAATGGTGGCAGCCCTACCCCGACCCCGCACGCAAGTTGCCCGCGCGCAGCATTCAGGACCGCTGCATGGCCAGCGAAACTTGCCCGAAAATCATCGAACACTTTGGTGCCGCTGAAATCTGGGCGCTGAAACTCGGCCCGGAATGGGTGGGTACTGATCCGAAAGGTGACATTCCCATACCCGACAACGTACGCCGCTACTACATCGCCAGCAGTACTCACGGTGGCGGGCGCGGTGGTTTCAACGCGAGCCTGGCTGAATTCCACAAAGCCGCGAAACCGGTCGACTGCCCCGGCAACAACTGGGGCAACGCGGTGCTGCCGGCCAATCCGCTGTCACATGACGAACCCTGGCGCGCCATCACCGTGCATTTCCGCAACTGGGTCATGAAAGATGTCGCACCACCACAGAGTCGTTACCCGACCATCAGCGCCGGCCAGCTCGTCGCACCCAACAAGACTGCGATGGGCTTCCCTACTCTGCCCGGCCTGCGTGCCACAGCACCCGAGCCCGACCTGATCAACCCGCTGCTTGATTACGACTGGGGCCCGCAGTTCGATCCCAATGACGCCTCGGGTGTGCCGAGCCTGGCGCCGCCGAAAATTAAACAGACTTTAAAAATGCTGGTGCCGAAAGTAGACGCCGACGGCAATGAAGTGGGCGGCATACCCACCGTATTGCTAGAAGCCCCGCTGGGTACTTACCTCGGCTGGAACATCACCGCCGGCGGTGCGCGCCCCTTCTATGCGGGACAGCTCTGCAATTACGCCGGTGGCATGATTCCCTTTGCAAAAACCAAAGCCGAGCGCGAAGCGAACAACGACCCGCGGTCCTCACTCGAAGAACGTTACGGCGACCACGCCGGATTTGTAGGCGCGGTGCGCAAGGCCACCGAAACTGCAAAGGCATCCGGATTTCTGCTGGAGAGCGATGCCGCAGCGCTGATCAAGGCGGCGGAAGCGAGTAATGTATTAAAGTGAGGTACTCAAATAAGGTACTAAAATGAGGTATTAAAAAAAGGGGCGGCGAAACTGTTAGGACTTGGCGGTTTCCAGCCCCTGAATCATCCGCCGCAGCTGGTCGCCGGCGATGAGTTCAATGTCGATGCGGTTTTCCTCGACAAAGCGGCGGGCTTCGTCGGTAAAAGTGCCCGAGGTCACCACAAACACGCCCGCCGCGTTCTGTGCCGCAGCCACGCCGCAGATTTCACGCACCACTTTCACCCCCACCCGCTGCACCCGCCAGTGCTTGCATTGCACCAGATAACGATCCTCGCCGATGCTTGCCACCAGATCGACACCGCCATCAGGTTCGGGCCCGCCGTGCTGCTCGACGCTGAAACCCTTACGCCGGAAAAACTCCCCCACCAGATGTTCGAACTCGCGCCAGGTCAGCAGTTCCAGCGCAGCATGCCCGCGCTCGCCCGCAACATCGGCATAATTTTTATATTGTTTGTAGCGCAGCCATGCCAACAGCGCTGCACCTGAGAGGAACATTGTCGGTAACAGAAACTGCATTGCCATCACCACACCACGCAGCACCGGCAAAATCACCTCGTCTGACGGAAATGACAACGGCGGGGGCGTCCGCAGCAGCCCATATAACGCCGCCCACGACAGCAGCGCTGCAAGCACACCGACCCACCATGGCAATTGCGTGGTCAGCTCGACGATGTCTTCAATCAGATTTTTTCTGTGTCCTGCCATTTGACAGACATTCTGTCGCTTTCATCGCCCGGACACCAAAGCAATACCGCACACTCCCCACACCCAATCACCAATCACCAGTTACCAGTTACCAGTTACCAGTTACCAGTTACCAGTTACCAGTTACCCCAGCGGCGCCACCCCGATCAGCCACAGATGCAGTCCAGACACCAGCGCCGCCCACAGGACGACGCCAATGATTACCGTCAGTACCGTGCGCAACGCATCACCGGCGGGATACACCGTGCCGGCAGCGCGATCCCGTTTGCGCGACACCACGAATCCGGCTATCGCCCAGATGAGAAAAGCGCCGAACAGGATCACATCCACCAGCCGGCCATTGGAAATCAAATGCGCCAACGCCCAGACCTTGATCCCCGCGTACATCGGATGCCCGAGCGCCGCCTTGAAGTGATTGCGCGGCACATAGGCCGCGGCCACCAGCACCAACGAAATCAGCATCAGCAGGCCCGCAACATGGCGGGTTAAGAGCGGCGGGTTATAGAGCACGGCGGACGCATGACGTGCCTCGCCATAACCCCATACCAGCAGCGCAAAGCCGGCGATCGACGCCAGCGCATATACACCCTTCCACGGCAGTGGTCCGGCGTGGGCGATGATGCGGGTGCGCCAGCCGTCGGCGACGATGCGCAGCGAATGCACGCCGAGAAAAATAATCAGGCCGAGTCCGAGATAAATCATGTGCACCCCATGCTTGTTTTCCGCGCCGGCCCTAGCGCGCCGGCGCCTGCTCCCGCGAAGGTGGCCCCCACACCACCCAGGACAACCAGGCCGATATGATCAGCAGGCCGATAACCAGCGCGAGCAGCGCCTCGTTGAGCAGCGAATCCTTGACCGGCGCGGGACGCGGAGCCGCTTCGACCGTCGCAAGCGATGGCGGCGCCGCCACTGCCGGCCTGCCTGGGGCTGCGGCCGGCCCGGCGGGGGCGTCTGGAGATGCCTTCACTGCCTCGGGATTGGGCGCGGGTGACGTCTCCGTCGTGGATTTCACCGCCGCGACCACATCTGTTTTTTTCCACTGTCGCTGCAATTGCTCCACCGCCAGTTCCAGCGCCGCCACACGCTCGAGCATGCCAGCCAGCGCCTTTGCATCCGCACTGGACCATTGCTCCTGACGCGGCGTCTGCCGCGCAGTCACCCTGCTGCGCTCAGCCGCCGGTGCGCGCACCACTGCGGGCAACGCCGCCGAAACAGCAACAGGGACCATCACAGGCAAAAATTCCGCAGCAGCAGCTTCACGCGGTGATCGATAGCCCTGCGGATCCAGCAATGCGGTGTAGCCGCGCACCATCCGCGTCGCGTTGGATTCAAGCTCAACCAGCAGATGAACAAACGGTTCGTTAAGCGGCCGGGCGGAAATGATTTCGATCACGCCACGGCCGTTCGGGTTGCTGCGGATATTCAGGCGCGTCCCGGTGAGTGCCGGGTTATAGCGAAAGCCCGCAAACGGGTAGATCTCGGGAGACGCCAGCCGTGCCGTCAGAGTGATGCGAGTATCGGAAAACTGAGCCGGATCCGGCAACAGATCGATTTCAGCGCGGAAGGGTTCCCCCATCGCCGACAACACGACGAGTTTGCCCAGACCTGCGGCGTTTGCCGCCGACACGATCACCAGCAGCAGCGCTGCTGACAAACCGCGCCATGTCAGGATGGATCTAACGATGCCGCCTCCCGATCTACGAATTACGCCGAAAGGTACTCCCATAACCTCAGAAACGCAACTAACCCATTCAAAATATTGAAGAATTCAGGGACCGGCTGTCACCAACGGCGACCTGCCATGCCCCATCCCCGCAACACATCGGGCAACCGTTATGGAGTGACCCGGGCTAACATGCAGTGCAACAGCAAATCCGATGCACCATCCATCAAATCGGACATGTGAAATCGCATGGGCCACGCGCCCGGCGATCACAAATACAGGTGCACCTATGCATTCACGGAGGGGGGAATCGAAACAGCGCACGGCGAAACCGGCCGGCAGCGGCATTGCGCCTGATGGTGAGGCAGCAGCCAGGAAATCCGCGGTCGTCGCCACGGAGGGAACAGCAGGCGTCCGCTTCCAGTCGCTGTTCAACCAGATTGCCGTCGGCATTGCCTACACCACCATTGACGGCAAGATACTTGAAATCAACCGCAAGCTGAGCGAGATGCTCGGCTATTCCGCCGGCGAGCTCATCGGCATGACCACTCGCCACCTGACGCACCCGGAGGACCGCGACCAGCAGGACCACATGCGGCGCGAACTGCTCGACGGCGCCCGTAGTCATTTTTCGGGTGACAAACGGTATGTGCGCAAAGACGGCAGTGCTTTCTGGGTATCGCGAACGGTGGCCTTGGTTCAGACACCTGGCGGCGAGTCGTACCTGATCCAGACCATCGACGACATCAACGTCCGCAAACTCGCGGAGGCCAGCCTGCTGCGCCTGAGCCGGGCGCGGCGGGTCATGGCGGAATGCACCCACATACTCGTCCACGCAACACATGAGGCCGAGATGCTGACCAGCATCTGCCGCGTCGTGACCGGTTCCGGCGGTTATAAACAGGCGTGGGTCGGATTTAAAACCGGCGATCCGGCACGACCAGTGCACCCCTTCGCCCACGCCGGTTACGATAATGACGCGCCGATGACCGCCCCCGCAACCTGGACTCCTGGCGGCAACTATAAGGGTGCCGCAGCCAGCGCGTTCACTTCCGGCGAACCGCACATCGTGCGCGACATCCTGCATGACCCGCGCCATGAAAATTTGCGCTCCCGGGCAATGCAACTGGGATACCAGAGCTCCATCGCCCTGCCTCTTAAGGGACGCGGACAAACCGTCGGGGTAATGGTGCTGCACAGCAGTGAACGCACCGCCTTTGACGATGAAGAAATCGGACTGCTGAACGAACTCTCGGGAGACATCGGCTTCGGCATCACCAGTCTGCGCGCGCGCGCGGCACAGGAGCAGGCGGAACAAAGTGCCCGCGAAAACGATAAGCGCTTCCGTGAAATATTCGAGCAGGCCGCGGTAGGCATCACGCGTGTCGATCTGAACGGGGTGCTCATCGACTGCAACCAGAAATTCAGCGACCTGCTGGGTTTTACCAGAGAAGAACTTCTGGGCAAGTCCATGAGGGAAATCACCCACCCGGATGATTTCGGGGCTGGTGCGCAATACCGATCCCAGCTTGCGGGCGGCGACGGTGGCTCGCGAACCGGTGAAAAACGCTTTATCCGCAAAGACGGCACTCACTTGTG
>JAYUYQ010000202.1:0-4613 GCA_043752435.1 Betaproteobacteria bacterium | reverse complement strand
CGACAATTTCTGCCTTGGGCTGGAAATCCAAAATGTACTGTTTTGCGGTATTCATCTGGCTTTCGAGCGCAGGCGAATGCGATTCGTTGCGTTTGACGTAGGCGTCGGCAGGGCTGTTCTGGATTCTTTCAATAATGGCTTTCGCCTGATCGTAGGCGCGCTTCGCTTTGGCGTAGCCTTCCTTCAGTTCGCGCAGGGCTTGCTGGACAAGCTGTTCGTTCTTGCGCGCCGCGGTGCGGCACGCTTGCTCAAGCGCACGGTGTTCCTGCCGCAGCTTGTCACCCTCGGCACCTTGTACCTTCAACAAGTCCATGAGCGCCCGGTATCTTTCACCCCCGGTGGCATGGTCTGCCGTCTCGGTGTCCTTGTATATTTGCCGATGCCGTGCTGACATCTGGTCTTGCAGCTCACGCATCTGCAGCGCGGGCCCGTCGCATTCCGCAACCGTTTTCGGGTCGCTGGGAAAGCTGACCTGGCTCTGCGCGGCGAGGGGGTCGGCCAACAGCGGGAGGCTGAACAGGGCTGCAAGTACAAGGCTGCGGATCGGACTGGCGCGCACGTGAAATCCCCCTGGGCGATGAAATTATTGTTATGGCAGCCATGCGAACGAACCCGGCAGGAACATGCGCGCGGCAACCTCAGCTTACGCTTTTGGTCATAGCGTAACAACGAACATCGTCGGCGATTCCGGCTGTGAGTTGAAGCAACTGTCCGGAGGGCAGGGGGTGGTTAGTCTACTTTTGCGCCTGAGGCTTTAACAACCTTGGCCCATTTCTCGGTTTCGGATTTGACGTATGCGGTCATAAGCTCCGGAGTGCTTGGTGCGGGTTCTGCGCCCAGCGCAGCAAGTTTTTCGACGATGTCGGGCATGGCTAGAATCTTTCCGACCTCACCATTGATCTTGGCAATCACATCTTTTGGGGTACCCATCGGAACTTGCATGCCGTACCATTGGGTTACTTCGTATCCCGGCAGACCTGATTCCGCAATCGTCGGCAAGTCTGGAACCAGCCTGGAACGCTTGGCGGTTGTGACGCCGAGTGCCCTGAGCTTGCCCGATTTGGTGTGCGGAATCGCGATGGTTACCGGACTAAACAGCATCGAGGTCTCACCAGACAGCACGGAGGTTAGCGCAGGCGGGCTGCCCTTGTATGGGACATGCAGTATGTTGATGCCGGCCATCGACTTGAAGAGTTCTCCCGCCAAGTGCGCTGGTGTGCCGCTGCCGCTGGACGCGTAGTTCAACTCGCCCGCTCGGGCTTTGGCGAGGGTGATGAGCTCCTTGACGCTTTTGACGGGCAGCGTCGGATGTGCAACCAGCATGTTCGGCACATACGCGAGGATACTGACCGGTTGCAGATCCCTGAAAGTATCGTAAGGGAGCTTGTACATGCTGGGCGCAATCGTGAAGGCGGCAGTGTGGACAAGCAGCGTATGGCCGTCGGGCGCACTCTTGATGACTGCGCTCACGGCAGCGATGCCTCCCGCGCTAGCCCTGTTTTCCACGATGACACTGCGCCCCCAGGCCTCGTTCATTTTCTGCGCCATCGCTCTGATGATTACATCGGGAGCTGAGCCTGCGGCAGTCGCAATCGAAATCGTGATGGTTTTGCTCGGGTAGGACTGGGCATGCGCGTCATGCATTGCCCCGATCACGAACAGAGCCGGCAACCCGGCTAAAATATTGAAGGTATGTTTCATTGTTTTTCCTGTATCAAAAATGCACTGATCTAAGCGCCAGCGGGAGTTTCATTTTGCCGTTAATTCCTGGAGCACATCCAGGCTCGGGGTAAATCCGATGCCCGGGGAACGGCTCAAGGTGAGGAATCCCTCTGAAACATGGATATCGTCGGGCATCAGCTGTTCGCGCAAAGGATTGGGGTTCGCATCAAATTCACCCCAGCCTACGCCCCCAGCGGCACCCAAAAGATTCAGTGAAGACATCAAGCCGACAGCGCTGCCCAGCCAGTGCGGGCAGAATTTAATGCCCGCGGCAATGGCGCGGCGTCCCAAGGGCAGGCATTCCGTGAATCCCCCCCACTTTCCCATGTCGGGTTGCAGGAATTGCAGTGCACCGCTGTCAACGAATCCTTCAAATATCGCACGTCCCCTGGAATTTTCCCCAGCGGCCAGCGGCAAAACACTGGTGCTGGCCAGGGTTTTCCATGCGCTTAGCGGCTCATCTCCGGCAATGGGCTCTTCCATCCATAGCGGATTAAATTCGGCAAACTTTTGAATTTCTTTTTCCGCCTGGGTGACGGACCAGCGCTGATTGGCGTCGTACATCAGTTTTCCAGATTCGCCCAATAAGGCCCTGAGCTCGGCTGAGTTCTTCAGATCGACAGCAGATTCGACGCCGACCTTAAGTTTTACCGCCCGGAATCCGTTTTTCATCGCCTGTGCAGCCAATGGACCCGGTTCATCGGGACTCAGACCGCTCGCATAAACTTCTACTTTGGATACGCCGCCGAAATATTGCCAGAGAGGCTTCCCGGCGCGCTTAGAGACCAAATCCCACAAGGCGTTGTCGATGCCCGCTGTAATCTGGGCAAATGGACCGGGTTCTCCTGACGTGATCGATGGAATTCGAAACGCCTGCTCTAAAACCCGAAATACCTGCTGAGGCCCTTCGAAATCGCGATTCACGATGATCGGTGCAGCCACATGATTGATGAGATCCGCACGGTGTTGCGCTCCGCGGGGAGGGTAATTACACCAAACTTCCCCCCAGCCCTGGGCGCCGTCGTGATCAGTTATCCGGATCAGCAGCGAGCTGCGTGAGGTGAGCGTCCGCCAGGAATTTCGGACTGGCTTTGCAATGGGCGCCTCCAGAACAAAAGTACTGATTTCCCCGATGCGGATCGGTGCGGAAACATCAATCGAAGAATTGCTCAAAGTTGTCTTCCGCGCTGGATAAATCTGGACAGTGTAGCTTTTTTTAGACTGTTCATTGATTTGAAAAGTTGCGCCGATCGTCTTTCGGCGTATTAATGATGGTTGCGTAAATAATGACAAAAACATGCCTCTGGCGAGGCTGTCATGTTTTTAGAAACGCGCATTAGGTTCGATGTTCGGCAGTAAACGTTTGTAGCGGGAGTCGACCAGCACCCGCACGGTCAGTGCATCGACCACCAGCGGAGCAAAGGGATGGACGGCATTCATGATGTAAGTCCCTTGAAAGTCACTGAATTGACGATGGGTTGCCGTGGGCTGCCCAAGCCTTTTGCTGATGGCCTGGCCGTGTCAGTTCCGACGTTTTTTATTGGGGGCCGGCGCTGCGGGTGACGTTGGTGCAACCTCCAGTGACAGCAGCAGTTTGGCGAGCAGCTGATCAAGCTGTTCGCGCTCGCGCGTACTGAGGGCGCCGAGTATTTCGGCGGCCTGGCTGAAATGCACTGCAATCGCCTTGTCCGCCAGCGCGCGGCCTGCCGGCGTCAGGCGCACGATGACGCCGCGACGGTCGGCGATGTCGGGGCGGCGTTCGACCAGGCCGAGGGCTTCGACACGATCAATGCGGTTGGTCATCGCGCCCGAGGTCAGCAGCGACTGGCGCTGCAGTTCCGACGGATTCAGTTCATAAGGCTTCCCCGAACGGCGCAGAGCAGCGATCAGGCTGAAGGTCTCCCAGCCCAGCCCCAGCGGCGACAGCCAGGTGTCCGCGCGCCGCAGAAAATGCGTATATATCCGCGACGTGCGCCCGAAGATGCCCAGCGGCCACGGATCGAGATCCGGCCGCTCGCGCTGCCAGTCGGCGATAAAGGCGGCGATGGAATCAGTGTTTTCGGGTTTCCTTGACATCAACTATCTTTACGTTAAGATAAACAACGTTAACCCAGTATTAACCCGGCAGGCGGGCGCATTGTAGCAATCCCGCCCGCACCCCGCCTGCGCCCGGCGGGCCCGGGCCGCATGCCGCACCCGAACGGAGGTTTGCCGCACATGGCCGCAAAAATCGAACATCTCGAAGGCACCGAATTCCAGAAAAGCCGCGCGTTTTCACCCGCCGTGATCACCGAAGGCGGGCGCATCATCTGGCTGGCCGGCCAGACCGCGACCCAGGATGCGGCGGGCAAGGATATCTCCAGCGATTTCGCTGCGCAGACCAAACGCTGCTTTGAGCTGATGGAAGCCACGCTGAAGCGTGCCGGCGCCTCGCTGTCCAATCTGGCGACGATGACCGTGTTCATCAACGATCCGCGCCACGGCGACAGCTTCGTCAAAATGCGCGCCGAAGTGTTCAAGGACGGTCGCTTCCCCGCCAGCGCACTGATCACCGTCTCGCATTTTGCACGGCCCGGGATTGTCATCGAAATCCAGGGCATCGCGGTCGTCTAAGGGAGAACACCATGAACACCATCAAAACGATAGTCAGCGTGGCCGTGGCTGCAGCACTCGGCGTGACCGCGATTTCTGCTGTGGCTCAGCAGTATCCGACCAAGCCCGTGCGCATTGTCGTCACCCTCGGGCCGGGGTCGGCGGGGGATCTGCTGTCGCGGCTGCTCGCCGATCCGGTGGGCAAGAGCCTCGGCCAGCAGGTGATCGTCGACAACCGGCCGGGTGCCGGTGGTAACGTCGCCGCGCAGATCGTCGCCAAATCGCCGCCTGACGGCTAC
>JAYUYQ010000201.1:0-4616 GCA_043752435.1 Betaproteobacteria bacterium | reverse complement strand
GATCCGCGCCGCGCCGCAGGACAACCCCCGGACGCTGATGCACGCCCCAGATCGGCTGCGGGAAGTGCGGGTCGTCGGCAAAACGCGGGATTACATGCCAGTGCAGGTGCGCCACCATGTTGCCCAGGCTGGCAAGATTGATCTTGTCCGGATGCATCGCGCTGCGCAGCACCCGCTCCAAGGCGAACACGACGCGCATGCAATGTTCACGATCGGCCGTGTCGAGATCGCTCATTTCGCGGATGTGTGCATTCCAGATCACGCGGCAGAAACCCGGATAACCCGGTTCATCAACAAGAACCACGCAGCAGCGTGCGTCCTGCCACAGCAGCGTGCCGCCCGGCGTTGCGCAGAGCTCACATTTCATCAAGGTTTTCCATGCAGCAGCCACGCTGCGGCCCGATACGCCACGTCCGTGGCCTGTGCAACCGCCGCTTCACGCCAGGCCGGCGCAGCAGGACACAGGGCTTCCAGCAGGCGGCGTTTCGCGGGATGTTCGGTATGGCCATCGCCGTAATGATGCCAGCGATTCTCCTCGCGCAGCGCGTGCAGCACGCGTAGTGCCGACCGGGTGCCGATTTCCTGCAGCACGAATTCAACGCGGGTGTCAGGCAATACACGGGGTAGTGCAGAGCCGAAGCTCCCGCGCACCGTGTAAGCACCGGGTGTCGTGTTGCCACCGGCCAACGGGCGTTGCAGCGCGCGGCTCAGAACCGGCAGCGCTGTCGAGCCGACGCCCGGTTCGACCAACAGCGTATCCCCGGCGTACGGGCCCAGTCCGGTGTGCAGGTCGATGGCAAACAGGGTTTCAGCGGAACCCAGTTGCGCCTGCAGCCAGTCGATGAACAGGCGCGGCCCGGGCTGCAGTTCTGCGCCGCCGTAAAACAGCCCGCGCGGATAACGGTGCTGGCCGTGGGCAATGGCCTGGCGCACCGCACGCACGCCATGGCGCAGGCCGGCCGCGCTCAGGCGCAGCGCAAATGCATCGCGCTCAGGCGGCGAGGCGGGATTGAGCAGTGCGTCGAGGCGTCTGTACAACGGCGGGGCGCCGGTCCAGATGCCGTTGTCGAGGTGAAAATTGCGGTTGAGATCGACATTGTGTTCGTTGACGCGCCGCAGCCAGGCCATGCCATAGGGATTGAGTACATGCACGAGAATCAGCGCGCCGTCAGCGGGCAATACTGGTGGTGCGGCGAGCAAGGCCAGTTGTGCCGCTGATCCGGCAAAAGCCTCAACGCCGTGAACGCCGCTGATGTGCAGCACGACATGCCGTGGCCGGCGGGTGCCCAGCCACGCGAAATCGATGGTCAGTGTTTCGTCGTGGGGACCGCGTGCAGCGAGCGGCAACGCGTCAAGGGCGGCGCCGGCACGCAGCGCCGCAGCGCGGAAACGCAAGCGTGCACCGGCATAGTCCGGCGAGAAAAAATCAGCGCCGGAGGTGCTTGCGCGGGACGGGACCCGCTCAAGCGGCAGTGAAGGTTGCGCGCTCGAAGTTGGAGCCACTGTCAATCAGGGCAGTGAGGCGAATCGGGCGCGGCCTGCCGTCTTCGAACATGTCGAGCATGCGGCTGGGCGCGTAAGTGCCGGGACTGACGATGATGGACGACGGTTCATTGGCGGAGCCGCCCTCCAGCAGCAGCGCGCGGTCGTAGGGCTTGTCGATGTTCGATACGCGTGCCGCGACGGCCTGTACTTTGGCGCGCAGCAGCTGGAAGCCGAGCCAGGTGGAGCCGTCGTTTACGATTACCAGGCGTTGCGCGACACCGAGAAAGGTTTTGCCGTTGGGGGCAACCAGGCCCAGCAACTGATTGTGGGTCAATCGCGTCGCATTCGACGGATGGTTGCATTTGCCGAGGATGCCGGTGGTGCTCTGATTGACAACAGTCCAGGTTTCCAGCGTGCGGCTGCGCACCGAGGCTTCGCCTACTGTGGGGCCGTCCACCCGCTCGAATCCGGCCATGTCGAAACGTGCCCGCGATGACAGGCCGGCATCCGGCGGTGCGAACGGTTTGCCGCTGAGATTAAAGTGCATGGCGGCGATGGTGCCTGACATCAGGACATTGAATCCGGCGGTTTTGCGTTCGTCGCCCCGGCCCGTGCCGGGGGCCAGCCAGTCGGTGTGCAGGCCGAGCATCAGTTTTTCGCAGATGTCCCGCGGTACCATGCCGAGGCCAAGTTTGTCAGGGCTTTGTGTTTTAAGTGCGATTGCGATTTGCCGCAATTGGGTGCCGATTTTTTCGATATCGAGATAGCGCAGGTTGTCGCCGGTGAGGTTTTTCAGCCGGCGCGCACCCTGTGCTGACCCGAGATCCACGGCCAGCGCCGTTTCCCGATCAGTGACCACCGGGCTTTTGCACAGGCGGCCCAAAGCCACCCATTGCGCCAGCGCGCGATCGACAGTACTCATTTGAAGCAACGACAGAGAATCCGGATTGGCACGTTGCGCGAGCACGATCTGCAGATAGGCCAGGTTGACGGTGCTGCGGCCGTCGCCTTCGCTGACCGGGGTGTCGGTGACTTCGGCGCTTTCTGCAAAGGCGTAGAGGCGATGCAACTGCTCCCATAACGCACCGGGCGGCGCATGATAGGCGCGATTGTGAGCGGTCATCGCAAATCCCGTGCAGCGCAGCGCTCGATAACAAATCAACTCGGCATGTTCAGCCAACTCCGGCGCCGTTCCGGCCATGTCGGCAATCAGCGATTCGTAGCCATCCGCCAGCGCCCGCCACAGCGCAATGCTGCGTTCGAAAATTTCGCGGGTGTCCGGATCGAACGGCACCGGCTGGCCCCAGTATTCCCTGCTGCGCGCGTGCTGGGTTTCCAGGGTGGTGATGCGTAGTGCTTCAAGAATTTTCAACCGCTCACCGCCGGGAACGCGGGAGTCGACCAGCAGCTTCAGTTGGGTCAGCAATTGCGCCTGACGTTGCGGAGGCAGCGCAGCGGCGATTTGCTCGAGAAACGTTTCCGTTCCCGCGAGCGTGGAGATTTTAATGAGTCCTGCTGTGGCGCTCAAGACGGTGGCCATGGCGTATCCCGTTCAGATGGGGTACGTATTATTCCGATTGAAAGAAAAGTGCGGCAAGTGAATATGTCACATGTCGCCAATTCACGACAGCACGCACGTTTAGTCGTTTGCATCGTGTGCCAAATCACACGCATTACAGACATTACAGTAATACCCGCTCAATGCCGCCGTTGTTTGCTTTTGCCACGTAACTTTCCATCCAGTCGGTGCCGAGCAGGTGGCGCGCCATCTCCACGACGATGTAGTCGGCTTCCATATCCGCGTCCTGATTGTAGCGCGCCAGGCCCTGCAGGCACGAGGGGCAAGAGGTCAGTATTTTAACTTTGGCTCCAGCATCACCGGTGCGCAACTGGGCTGCGCCGCGGCGCAGTTCTTCCTCCTTGCGAAAGCGCACCTGGGTTGAGATGTCGGGCCGGGTTACGGCCAGCGTCCCGGCTTCGCCGCAGCAGCGCTCACTCAGTGCCACCGGTGCTCCCATCAGCGTGTTGACGACCTTAAGCGGCGCATGCGTTTTCATCGGCGTGTGGCAGGGGTCGTGATACATATACCGTGTGCCGCGCAGTTTCCCATCCGGGCCGGCCAGTTTTACGCCGCGCTCAAGCAGGTATTCGTGGATGTCGAGCAGCCGGCAGCCGGGAAATATTTTCTCGAATTCATATTTCTGCAACTGGTCCATGCAGGTGCCGCAGGACACGATCACGGTTTTGATGTCGAGATAATTCAATGTGTGTGCGACACGGTGGAACAGCACGCGGTTGGCGGTGGTGATGGCCTGGCCCTTGGCTTCTTCGCCTGCTGCCGTCTGCGGGTAACCGCAGCACAGATAGCCCGGCGGCAGCACGGTCTGCACACCGAGGTCGAACAACATCGCCTGCGTGGCGAGGCCGACCTGGCTGAACAGCCGTTCGGAGCCGCAGCCGGGGAAATAGAACACCGCGTCGGAATCCTCGGTGACTTTGGCTGCATCGCGGATCACCGGCACCATGCGCGCGTCTTCGATGTCGAGCAGCGCGCGCGATGCTTTTTTCGGCAGCTTGCCGGGCATCGGCTTGTTGATGAAGTGGATCACCTGCGTGCGCACCTGCGGTTTGCCGATGGTGGCTGGCGGGCGGCGTGTTTGCTGTCTGGCAAGGCCCAGCGCTTTGGCCACGCCGTGAGCGACCCGTTGCGCCTTGAATCCCCAGTCGATCATCAGCTTGCGCGTGATGTTGATGGTGCGTGGATCGGTGGCGTTGAGGAAAAACATGGCGGCTTTCGCGCCGACGTTGAAACGCTTTTTGCCGCGTTGACGCAGGAAATTGCGCATGACGACTGACACGTCGCCAAAATCAATGTCCACCGGACAGGGGTTCAGGCACTTGTGGCACACCGTGCAATGGTCGGCAACATCGCTGAATTTGTCGAAATGCTCCAGTGAAATGCCGCGCCGGGTTTGCTCCTCGTAGAGAAAAGCCTCAATCAGCAGACTGGTGGCGAGGATTTTGTTGCGCGGGCTGTAGAGCAGGTTGGCACGCGGCACATGCGTTGCGCATACCGGTTTGCATTTGCCGCAGCGCAGGCAATCCTTGATTGAATCGGCAATCGAGCCGAC
>JAYUYQ010000200.1:0-4624 GCA_043752435.1 Betaproteobacteria bacterium | reverse complement strand
GATTCAAATCCAGGTCTTCCATCGTCGAATTCAGCTTGGCGGCGTAGTAATAACGCAGCCATTCCGGATTCAGACCCTGCTGAATGTAACTTTCTGCGGTGATGAAGGTGCCACGTGACTTGGACATCTTCTCGCCGTTCACCGTCAGGAAGCCGTGGGCGTAAACCTTGGACGGTGTGCGGAATCCCGCATGCTGCAGCATCGCGGGCCAGAACAGCGCGTGGAAATAGAGGATGTCCTTGCCGATGAAATGAATCAGTTCGGTGTTGCCGCCCGGCTTAAGGAAGGCATCGGCGTCGATTTTTTTACCTTTATCCCCCTTGGCCTGCTCATTTTTGACGTAGTTCAGGAAGCTGCTGAAATAACCCACCGGCGCATCCAGCCACACGTAAAAGAATTTCTTGCCGTCAGTGCCGGGAATCGGGAAACCAAAATAGGGCGCGTCGCGCGAGATGTCCCAGTCAGAGAGTTTGGCTTCGCCGGCATCACCCAGCCATTCCTTCATCTTGTTGGCGGCTTCGGCCTGCAGATGGGCTGCGCTCTGAGTGTAGCCGCGCAGGAATTCCTCGCAGCGTTTGTCCGAGAGCTTGAAGAAGTAGTGTTCTGACGCCTTGCGCACGGGTGCTGCGCCGGACACGGTGGAGTAGGGATTCTTCAGGTCGGTCGGTGCGTAGGTCGCGCCGCAGACCTCGCAGGAGTCGCCGTACTGGTCTTTCGCGCCGCATTTCGGGCATTCGCCCTTGATGTAACGGTCCGGCAGGAACATCTGTTTCACCGGATCGTAAAACTGCTCGACCGAACGTGTGGCGATCAGGTCTGCCGCCTTGAGTTTGCTGTAGATGTCGGCGCACAGCGCCTCGTTCTCTGGCGAATCGGTGGTGTAGTAATTGTCGAAGCTGACGCCGAAGCTGTCGAAGTCCCGCTTGTGTTCGTGCCACACACGGTCGATCAGTTGTTTCGGGGTGATGCCCTCGGCATCGGCGCGCAGCATCACCGGCGTGCCATGCGTGTCGTCCGCCCCGACGTAATGGACCTCACGGGGTGACCCGTCGTCATTCACTTGCATGCGCTGGAACCGAACCCAGATATCGGTCTGGATGTATTCGACCAGATGGCCCAGGTGGATGGCACCATTGGCGTATGGGAGCGCAGAGGTCACAAGGATGCGGCGCGCAGTTTGCGGGATATCTTGCATGGGTGGGAGTCGATGGGTGATGCTAAAGGATTGAATTGTAACAAACTATTCTGAAACTCCCGGTCTGCAAAAGGGCGTCTGACACGGTTCCTGACGGAGACTGTGGCAAGCGTGCAAAAAAACCTTTGCCAGCATGGGGTTGTGGCAGATTTGTTGTGGTTTGCAAGGGGGTATCTCGCTACAATCGCCGCCTCACCACGCATTGCGAACGGAACCCTAGGCCATGGCTGCTACCCCCGCTGTTACCCCCATCACCGAGCAGGACGTCCAGACCGCGCTGAAGGCGCTGACGGATCCCAACACCAAAACGGACTATGTCACCGGCAAGTCCGCAAAAAACATCAAGGTTGAAAGTAATAACGTGTCGGTGGACATCCTGCTGGGTTATCCGGGCAAGAGCCAGATCGAACCGATCCGCAAGGCGGTGGCCGATAAACTTAAAACCCTGCCCGGCGTTGGCAGCGTGACGGTCAATGTGTCGGTCAAGATCGTGCCGCATGCGGTGCAGCGCGGCGTGAAACTGATCCCCGGCGTGAAGAACATCATCGCTGTGGCTTCGGGCAAGGGCGGTGTTGGCAAAAGCACCACGGCGGTGAATCTGGCGCTGGCGCTGGCCGCCGAAGGGGCGAGCGTCGGTATTCTTGATGCCGACATCTATGGGCCGTCGCAGCCGATGATGCTGGGCATCGCCGGCCGTCCGGAATCGAAGGACGGAAAATCGCTGGAGCCGATGGAGGCCCACGGCCTGCAGGCGATGTCCATCGGTTTCCTGATCGACACCGAAACGCCGATGGTGTGGCGCGGCCCGATGGTGACCCAGGCGCTGGAACAGCTGGTGAATGAAACCAAATGGCGCGATATCGATTACCTCGTGGTCGACCTGCCGCCGGGTACCGGCGACATCCAGCTGACGCTGGCGCAGCGCGTGCCGGTCACGGGTGCTGTGATCGTCACCACGCCGCAGGACATCGCGCTGATCGACGCGCGCAAAGGGCTGAAGATGTTCGAGAAGGTGGGCATCCCCATCCTCGGCATCGTCGAAAACATGTCGCTGCATATCTGCTCTAAGTGCGGCCACGAAGAACATATTTTTGGTGAAGGCGGCGGCAGCCGCATGGGTGCCGATTACAACGTCGAGCTGCTGGGTTCGCTGCCGCTGGACATCAATATCCGCAAACAGGCGGATTCCGGCAAGCCGACGGTGGTGGTCGATCCCGACGGCCGGATCTCGGAAATCTACCGCCAGATCGCGCGCCGTGTCGCGGTGAAAATCGCGGAAAAGCAGCAGGACCATTCCGCGGCATTCCCGAAAATCGTCGTCAAGAACACCTGATCCGTTCTGGGCCGCGCCGGAAAACCCTTCCGCTGCTGCGTGATCCCGCTTTAAGATAGGAACACCATGCGCTTCCGTTTTCCGGTCATCATCATCGACGAGGACTTCCGCTCGGAGAACACCAGCGGCCTCGGCATCCGCGCGCTGGTCAAGGCGCTGGAGGAAGAAGGTCTGGAAGTGCTCGGCGTCACCAGTTATGGTGACCTGTCATCATTTGCCCAGCAGCAATCGCGCGCTTCGGCGTTCATCCTGTCGGTCGACGACGACGACTTTTCGGCGCAGGAACTGGAATCGACCATCGGCGAGCTGCGCACCTTCGTCAAGGCGATCCGTTTTCGCAACGCAGAGATCCCGATTTTTCTCTACGGCGAAACCCAGACATCGCGGCACATCCCGAATGACGTGCTGCGCGAGCTGCATGGCTTCATCCACATGTTCGAGGACACGCCGGAATTCGTTGCGCGCTACATCGTGCGCGAATCCAAGGCCTACCTTGACAGCCTGGCGCCGCCGTTTTTCCGCGCGCTGACGCATTACGCGCAGGACGGCTCTTATTCCTGGCACTGCCCGGGACATTCCGGTGGTGTCGCTTTCCTGAAAAGTCCCGTCGGTCAGATGTTTCACCAGTTTTTCGGTGAAAACCTGCTGCGCGCAGACGTCTGCAATGCGGTTGAGGAACTCGGTCAGTTGCTCGATCACTCGGGGCCGGTGGCGGCTTCGGAGCGCAACGCTGCGCGCATTTTCAATTGCGACCACCTGTTCTTTGTCACTAACGGCACGTCGACCTCGAACAAGATGGTGTGGCATTCAACCGTAGCGCCGGGCGACGTGGTGATCGTCGACCGCAACTGCCATGTGTCGATCCTTCATGCCATTACCATGACCGGCGCGGTGCCGGTGTTCCTGATGCCGACGCGCAATCATTTCGGCATCATCGGCCCGATCCCGCTGGAAGAGTTCACCTGGGAAAATATCGAGAAAAAAATCCGTGCCAATCCGTTTGCGAACAAATCGACTTCGAAACCGCGCATCCTGACGATTACGCAGAGCACCTACGACGGCATTCTCTACAACGTCGACGCGATCAAGGAAAAGCTCGATGGCAAGATCGACACGCTGCATTTCGATGAGGCCTGGCTGCCGCACGCGACCTTCCACAAGTTTTACCACGGCATGCATGCCATCGGCCGCGACCGGCCGCGGACCAAGGAGTCAGTGGTGTTTGCGACCCAGTCCACGCACAAGCTGCTGGCAGGGCTGTCGCAGGCTTCGCAGATTCTGGTGCAGGACAGCGAGACGCGCAAACTCGATTACGACACTTTCAACGAAGCCTATCTGATGCACACGTCGACTTCTCCGCAGTACGCGATCATCGCGTCCTGCGACGTGGCGGCGGCGATGATGGAGCCGCCGGGCGGCACTGCGCTGGTCGAAGAGTCGATCATGGAGGCGCTGGATTTCCGCCGCGCGATGCGCAAGGTCGACGCCGAATTCGGCAAGGACTGGTGGTTCAAGGTGTGGGGGCCGGAGCGCCTCGCCGCCGAAGGCGTGGGCAACCGCGATGACTGGATGCTGCGGCCGTCGGAGCGCTGGCACGGTTTCGGCAACCTCGCGCCGGACTTCAATATGCTCGATCCGATCAAGGCCACGGTGATCACCCCGGGCCTGGATGTGACCGGCAAATTCGCCAAGAGCGGCATTCCAGCGGTGGTGGTGACCCGGTACCTTGCCGAACACGGCATCATTGTCGAGAAGACCGGTCTTTATTCCTTTTTTATCATGTTCACCATCGGCATCACCAAGGGCCGCTGGAACACGATGGTCACCGAGCTGCAGCAATTCAAGGATGACTATGACAACAACCGCCCGCTGTGGCGCGTGTTGCCGGAATTCCTGGCGGCGCATCCGCGCTATGAAAAAATCGGTCTCAAGGATCTGTGCGAGCAGATTCACGGCGTCTACAAGGCCAACGATATTGCGCGGCTGACTACGGAGATGTATCTGTCCGACATGCAGCCGGCAATGCCGCCCGCCGAAGCCTGGGCGCGCATGGCGCATCGCAGGATCGAGCGCGTCGACATCGACAAGCTCGAAGG
>JAYUYQ010000199.1:0-4633 GCA_043752435.1 Betaproteobacteria bacterium | reverse complement strand
GCCTGCGCACCCGGAACATGCAGCAGCGCTGGATGAAGCAATCAGCACGTTCATCCGCTTCGGTGCAAAAGTCGAAGACTGCCGCGCGCGGCCGATGATGGACGGGCTCGATATCAAGGTCATCATTGCAGAGAGCGAGATATTCGCGATTCACCAGGACCAGCTGGCCGCGCGGCCCGGCGATTTCGGCCGCGACTTTCTCGGCCGCATTCTGCCGGCCTGTCTGTTCCAGGCTGCGGATTATGTGCAGGCGCTGCGCGAGCACCGGCGCTACCTGGCTGAAATGAAACCGCTGGTTGAGCGTTATGACGTGCTGCTGACCTGCGGCTTTGGCCCGGCACCGCGGCTGGATGCGCACAAGACGCTCAATTTCTGGCAACGCTCGAATGCCTTCACACCGTCCAATGTGGCGCGCACGCCGGCGCTGGTGCTGCCCTGCGGGTTTTCAAAAAGCGGGCTGCCGCTGGGATTGCAATTGCTGGCACGGCCTTCGGGTGATGCGCAAGTGCTGCGCGCGGGCCATGCCTACCAGCTGGCCACCGACTGGCACCTGCGTCGTCCCGCGCTGTTACCCGGCGTTCCGCCGCCGGCGGTGGATACCAGTGCCAACGAGCCGGGAACGGCGGATCTTGATGCGGCGACGCGTGCGCATGTGGAAACCATGGCGCGCCGCGCCGGGCTGCGTCTGAACGAACGGCAGATGCAGATACTCTTCGAGGCGGCGCCGTATGCGCTGGCGATGGCCGCACGCATTCATAAACCGCGTGACCGCATGGACGAACCCTCCCTGGTATTCCGTTTCTAGATTGATGCAAGCAAAGAGGCCCCACATTGAATCCTGAATCCATGCCGCTGTGGCAGGACCAGCCCGAAGGCCGCTGGTTTACCCGCATGCCTGTTACCACCATGCTGAACGGCGCGACGCTGGCCGTGCCTCTGCACGTCATTACCGGCCGGCACCCGGGCCCCACCTTCGGCATCATCACCAACACCCATGGTGACGAGTTCCTCGCAACCATGGCCATTCGTGAATTCGTCCATGCGCTGGATACGGCGCAACTGAAAGGCCGCATCGTGCTGGTGCCGGTGGCCAATCCGATGGCGACAGCAGGGTTCGGACGGCTGACACCGGAACAGCATGGCCGTACCGATCTGCACGAGGTTTATCCCGGCAACGCGCGCGGCAATACCACGCAGATGATTGCGGCGACGATCACCGCGAACGTGCTGCACCACGTCGATGCGCTGATCGACTTCCATTCCGGTGGCAGCGGCGGACGGTTGCAGGCGCGGGTGGACCACAACAGCAAGGCACCCGAGGAGCTGAAACGTAAAAACGTGGCGCTGGCACGCGCCTTCGGTGCGCCGTTTGTGCACGAGAACGAATTTGCCGGCGCCGCGGCGCATTACCTCAACACGCGCGGCGTGCCGGCGGTGAATCCCGAGGTTGGTGGTTGTTATCTCGGCCCGGAAACGTCGCTGTATTACACCGCGATGATGAAGCGCGGACTGGGGGGCATGCTGCGCCATCTCGGCATGCTCGAGGGTGAGGTCAAACCGCCTCGGCAGATCGATTTCGATACCAAAGCCAGACGCGAGCTGCGTCCGAAAAACAGCGGCTATCTCGAGTCGTATTTCGAAAAACCGGAGCAACTCGGACAGCTGGTGACCAGTGGCACAAAACTCGGACAGGTGGTCGACATGTATACCTACGAGGTCATTGAAGAGATTGTGGCGCCGTTCGACGGCTATCTGTTTTTCTCGCGTTATTCCGGGATGGTCGGCGGCGGTACACAGGCTTTTGCGCTGGCCGAGGCGGCAAGCGCGAAGTGGCTGGACTGAAATCGCTGCGGTTACACTCTGTAACAAATTAGCCGGCCCCCGGGCAGCGCGGCAGGTCTATCATTGGGCTATCCCGGGTACCCGAGGAGGGGCCATGCGCAAAACCCTGATGTTCACACTGGCCATCGTGATGATGGCCGCAAGTCTGCAGGCGAACGCCGGAGGCGGTCACCGCCATGGCCACGGGCATGGGTACGCGCGGTTGGGCGTATTCATCGGCGCGCCATTACTGTTTGCGCCGTTTTGGGTCGAATCGCGTCCGTATTATCAACCGTACTATCAGCCCTATTATCAGCCATCGTATTACTACTCCCCGCCGCCCGTGGTGGTGCGTGAGCGCGTCGTGGTGCGTGAACCGTTGGTGTACTACGACGAGCGTGGCAACCCGGTCCCGCCGGCACAGCCGCAAGTACAAGCCCAGGGCCAGATTCAGCAACCCCCGGCGGCGCAACCGCAGCCGGGGTCTCCAGCCCCGACTTGGTATTTTTGCGCAGACTCGCAAAAGTATTACCCCTACGTGCAAACCTGCGCGTCACCCTGGCAACGCGTCGTCCCACAATCCCCGCCGCAGTAAGCAGACCGCCTTCGGTTGCATCCGCTGCTGCGGTGGGCGCGCCGTTGCAGAGCCGGTCGCGCACCCGCAACCCTGCGGGCCACATTGATTAACCTACTGAATTGCATGGACTTTTTCAGGTTCTGCTTAACTTTTACCCCTGTCCGCGTGTAAAATGTTGCCTTTTTCACGGTAACCAGTACTAAAGGGGACTACAGGGATGTCCGTAAAAGATACCGATCAGGGAAAACGGCAGTTTCTGGTCGCTGCCACCACCGTCGCAGGAGGTGTTGCGGCCGGTGTCGCCGCAGTGCCGTTTGTGGCGAGCATGTTGCCGTCGGAACGCGCGAAAGCTGCCGGCGCGCCGGTGGAAGTTGATCTGAGCACGCTGGCGCCGGGTGAACGCGTCACCATCGAATGGCAGGGCAAGCCGGTATGGATCGTCCGCCGTACCAAGGAAATGCTCGATACCATCCGCGGCAATGATGGCAACGTCGCCGATCCGCAATCGAAAAAGAAAATGCAGCCGGAGTACGCCACCAACGAAATGCGTGCGATCAAGGACGAATATCTGGTCGTCGTCGGCATCTGCACCCATCTCGGCTGTTCGCCGGTCAGCAAGTTTGCCAAGCAGGCGGAAGCATTCGATCCGAACTGGCAGGGTGGTTTTTATTGCCCCTGCCACGGTTCGCTGTTCGACCTCGCGGGTCGTGTCTACAAAAACAAACCAGCGCCTGACAACCTGGTGGTGCCGCCGCACAAGTATCTGTCGGACACGCGCATCGTCATCGGCGAAGATACCAAGGGAGCCTGATCAAAATGGCTGCAACCCCCAAAGAACCCGTGCAGTTTTCCGGCGCCGGCCCGCTCAACGCCCCGATCGGTGGTTTGCTCACCTGGGTTGATCAACGCTTCCCGCTGATGTCACTGTGGCGCGACCACCTGTCGCAGTATTACGCGCCGAAGAATTTCAACTTCTGGTACTTCTTCGGCGGACTGGCGATGCTGGTGCTGGTAATCCAGATCGTCACCGGCATTTTTCTGGTGATGCATTACAAGCCGTCGGCGGCTGAAGCTTTTGCGTCGGTCGAATACATCATGCGCGATGTGCCGATGGGCTGGCTCATCCGCTACATGCACTCAACCGGTGCCTCGGCGTTTTTCATCGTGGTCTACCTGCACATGTTCCGCGGACTGATGTACGGGTCATACCGTCAGCCGCGCGAGCTGATCTGGATTTTCGGCATGCTGATCTACCTGTGCCTGATGGCTGAGGCATTTTTCGGCTACCTGCTGCCGTGGGGCCAGATGTCGTTCTGGGGCGCGCAGGTAATCATCAACCTGTTTGATGCATTGCCGCTGATCGGGCCCGACCTGTCGACCTGGATCCGCGGCGATTTCGTGATTTCGGACGCCACGCTGAACCGCTTTTTTGCGTTCCACGTGATCGCGCTGCCGCTGGTGCTGCTCGGCCTCGTTGCCGCACACATCATGGCGCTGCACGAAGTCGGCTCGAACAATCCGGACGGCGTCGAGATCAAGAAACACAAGGATGCGCAGGGCCGGCCTTTGGACGGCATCCCGTTCCATCCGTATTACACCGTGAAGGACATGGTCGGCGTGGTGGTGTTCCTGTTCCTGTTTTTCCTGGTAGTGTTTTTCGCGCCGGAAATGGGCGGCTACTTCCTCGAGTTCAACAATTTCATCCCGGCTGATTCGCTGAAAACGCCGTCGCATATCGCGCCGGTGTGGTATTTCACGCCGTATTACTCGGTGCTGCGCGCGATCACCGAAGATTTCATGCTGGTGCTGGCGATCGGCGTCGCCGCTTATGTGGTATTGATCCAGATGACAGTGCGCGACAAGCGCATCGGCATGGCGGCGATGGCGATTGGACTTGTGGTGATCATGCTGATGAAGGGCGGGCCGCTGGCGATTGAGGCGAAAGTCTGGGGTGTTGCGATGATGGGCGCTGCGACTCTGATTTTCTTCCTGCTACCGTGGCTGGACCGCAGCCCGGTGAAGTCGATCCGTTACAAGGGGCCGCTGTTCAAGACTGCGCTGACGATTTTTGTCATCGTGTTCCTGGTGCTGGGTTATTACGGCACGCAGACGGTGACCCCCGCCGGCACCCTCATTTCGCAGGTCGGCACGCTGATCTATTTCTCGTTCTTCCTGCTGATGCCCTGGTATTCGGCGATGGACAAGACCAAGCCGGAGCCGGATCGGGTGACCATG
>JAYUYQ010000198.1:0-11400 GCA_043752435.1 Betaproteobacteria bacterium | reverse complement strand
GCTGACGGGGGCGAGCGTGTGGCTGGAAGATATCCAGGATCCGGGTAATGTCGGCTCGATATTGCGCTCGGCGGCGGCGGCCGGCATCGCTACAGTCTGCCTGTCGCGGCATTCGGTACATGCCTGGTCACCACGGGTGTTGCGCGCCGGCATGGGCGCGCATTTTGCGCTGCGCGTGATCGAAGGCGTGGATCTGCAGATGCTGGCGCAGGGTTATGCCGGACGCATCATTGCCACCGGGATGGGCCGCGGCAAAGCAGTGTTTGATGCGGATTTGTGCGGCGATGTAGCGTTGTTGTTCGGCAATGAAGGCGCGGGCCTGTCATCGGCGCTGGCCGCGCTGGCGCATGAAACCGTGCATATCCCGATGCCGGGGCGCGCGGAATCGCTGAATGTCGGTGCGGCGGCAGCGGTGTGTCTGTTCGAACGTGTGCGGCAGTTGCAGGCCAAGAGCGCCTGACAGGCGCTCTTAGTAAATCCGCCGCTCAAGTTTCGCTTCCTGCAGGATGGTGGTTGCCAGCTCCTCGACCGATTTGCTGGTGGCATCGAGATAGGGGATGCCTTCCTGGCGCATCAGCGCTTCAGCTTCGCGCACTTCAAACTCACAGTTGGTCAGCGTGGCGTATTTGCTGCCGGGGCGGCGTTCGTTGCGAATTTGCTGCAGGCGGGCGGGGCGGATGGTCAGTCCATACAACCTGCCGCGCAAGGATTTGATCTGTGCCGGCAACTGCATGGTGCTGAAATCTTCCGGTATTAACGGATAGTTGGCGGCACGGATGCCGAATTGCATGGCCAGGTACAGGCAGGTCGGTGTTTTACCGCAACGCGAAACCCCGACCAGGATGATGTCGGCTTGGGTCAATTCGCGTTTGGATACGCCGTCGTCATGGGACAGCGCATAGTTCACGGCTTCGATCCGGTGATGGTAATTCACGAAATCATCAGTGCTGTGGGAACGCCCGATCGCATGGGAGGCCTTGACGCCAAGTTCCTTTTCCAACGGCACGATGAAAATCTCAAAAGAATCAAGGAATAAGGCTTTTGCGGTAGCCACGATTCCGGCGATTTCGGTATTGACCAGTGTGCTGATAACGATCGGCCGAACGCCATCGGTAGTGCCGGTAGCGTTGACCTGTTTGACGAATGCCCGGGCTTTTTCGGGAGAATCGATGAACGGAACGGTTATTTCCTTCAAACGGACGCCGTCGAACTGGGTCAGCAGGCTGTGGCCGAGCATTTCCGCGGTAATGCCGGTGCGATCGGATACAAAAAATGCGGTGCGGGAGGTATTCATGCTCGGAACCCAAGTGGGGATTCGGTAAAATAACGGACTTTGACACAGCTTACAATCAAGGAAACCGGCATGAACGGCAAGGAATTGGTGGTTGATCTCGGCGCGCTGCGCATGGATGACGTGGGCCGTGTCGGCGGCAAGAACGCTTCCCTGGGCGAAATGATCAGCCAACTGGCCGGTGCCGGTGTACGGGTTCCGGGCGGTTTTGCCACCACTTCCGATGCTTATCGCCTGTTTCTGGCACAAAACGGATTGGCCGAAAAAATATCGAGCCGTCTTTCCGGCCTGGATACCGATGACGTCAATGCACTAACCGCCGCCGGTCGCGAAATCCGTGGCTTGATCCTGGGGCAGAGCTTCAGCGCTGAATTCAGTAAAGCCCTCGAAACGGCATACGAACGCCTGGTCAAGGATTCCGGCCCGGGAGTTTCCTTTGCCGTGCGTTCCTCGGCGACAGCGGAGGATTTGCCCGACGCGTCATTCGCTGGCCAGCAGGAGACCTACCTGAATGTGCACGGCCTCGACAACCTGCTGGATGCGATCCGCCAGGTGTTCGCGTCGCTGTACAACGATCGCGCCATTTCCTATCGCGTGCATAAGGGATTTACCCACGACGAGGTCGCGTTGTCCGCTGCTGTGCAACGCATGGTGCGTAGTGACAAAGGCTCCGCCGGTGTGATGTTCACGCTGGACACCGAGTCCGGCTTTGACCAGGTGGTGTTTATCACCTCGGCTTACGGCCTGGGTGAGACCGTGGTGCAGGGGCAGGTCAATCCCGATGAGTTTTATGTCTATAAACGCGGCCTCAAGGAAGGCAAAAGTGCCATCCTGCGCCGCGGCCTGGGTTCCAAGGCCCTGCGTATGGTCTTTACCGAGAACCGCTCGGCCGGCAAATCGGTGCAGATCATTGAGGTGCCGGAAGTCGAGCGGCGGACGTTTTCGATCACCGATGCCGAGGTCACTGAACTGGCCCGTTACGCGATGATCATCGAAGGCCATTATCAGCGGCCGATGGACATCGAGTGGGGTAAGGACGGCAACGACGGCAAGTTGTACATTCTGCAGGCACGGCCGGAAACGGTGAAAGCCAGCGAAAAAGTCGACACCTTGCGCCGTTACCGGCTGAAAGAGCGTTCCGAAGTGCTGGTATCGGGGCGCGCGATCGGACAGCGCATCGGCAGCGGCCCGGTACGCATGATTAAAAGTGCGGCCGAGATGGATCGTGTGAAGCCCGGCGACGTACTGGTTACCGACATGACCGATCCAGACTGGGAGCCAGTGATGAAGCGGGCTTCGGCGATCGTGACCAATCGTGGCGGCCGCACCTGTCATGCGGCGATCATTGCCCGCGAACTGGGCATTCCGGCGGTGGTGGGTTGCGGCGATGCCACGCAGGTGCTGAAGGAAAGCAAGGCTGTCACGGTTTCGTGCGCCGAAGGCGATACCGGATTCGTCTATCGCGGTGAACTGCAGACCGAGGTCATTGATCTGAGGCTGTCGAGCATGCCGAAGTCACCGGTGAAAATCACCATGAATGTCGGCAATCCCGAACTGGCATTCGAGTTCCAGCGCCTGCCTAACGAAGGTGTGGGTCTGGCGCGGCTGGAATTCATCATCGCACGGATGATTGGCGTGCATCCCAAGGCGGTGCTGGCATATCCCGATCTGGGGGCCGACCTCAAGGTTGCCGTCGAGGAACACAGTGCGGGCTATGCCGACCCGGTGAGCTTTTATGTCGAGAAGCTGGTTGAAGGTGTGTCCACGCTGGGCGCGGCGTTTTGGCCGAAACCGGTGATCGTACGTCTTTCAGATTTCAAGTCCAATGAATACTCCAGCCTGACCGGCGGTTCGCGTTACGAGCCGCACGAAGAGAACCCGATGCTCGGGTTCCGCGGCGCTTCACGCTACATTTCACCGGTGTTCCGGGATTGTTTCGAACTCGAGTGCCGGGCAATGAAAAAAGTCCGTGACGAGATGGGGCTGACCAATGTCGAGATCATGGTGCCGTTTGTGCGCACCGTGGACGAGGCCAAAAAAGTGCTGAAGCTGCTGGCTGACAACGGTTTGGAGCGCGGAAAAAACGGTTTACGCATCATCATGATGTGCGAAATCCCTTCGAACGCGATTCTCGCCGACCAGTTTCTTGAGCATTTCGACGGCTTTTCGATCGGCTCCAACGATATGACCCAGATGACGCTGGCGCTGGATCGCGACTCCGGGCTGATCGCCGACGCCTTCGACGAACGCGATCCAGCGGTTAAACACATGCTGCATCTGGCGATTGTCGCCTGTCGCAAGGCCAACAAATACGTGGGTATCTGCGGGCAAGGGCCTTCTGACCATCCGGATCTGGCCGAATGGCTGGTGCAGGAGGGTATTGAGAGCTTGTCATTGAATCCCGACACCGTGGTTGAAACTTGGCTCTACCTGGCTCGCGGCGGCAAGTCTGCATGAACGCCGTGTTAAGCGGATGCTGGCGGGTTCTTCTGGATTTACGATAAAATGGTAAACGTTGGCTTACCTGAGTTGTTACCTGAGCGTCGGCCCAAGAATGAGATGACCAAATATATCTTTGTCACTGGTGGTGTGGTTTCTTCCCTAGGCAAAGGTATCGCTGCCGCCTCCCTCGCCGCGATTCTCGAATCCCGCGGCATCAAAGTATCAATGCTTAAGCTGGATCCCTACATCAATGTGGATCCCGGCACCATGAGCCCCTTCCAGCACGGCGAAGTGTTTGTCACCGAAGACGGTGCTGAGACCGACCTCGACTTGGGCCATTACGAGCGTTTTATCGATGCCCGCATGGGCAAGCGCAACAATTTCACCACCGGCCAAATCTACGAGAGCGTGATCAAGAAGGAACGCCGCGGCGACTATCTTGGCGGCACGGTGCAGGTCATTCCGCATATCACCGACGAGATCAAGCAATACATCCGGCGCGGCGCCGATGGGGCCGAAATCGCGCTGGTTGAGGTTGGCGGGACTGTGGGCGACATTGAATCGCTGCCATTCCTCGAAGCCATCCGCCAGATGGGCATCGAAGTGGGCCGCGACAGCGTCTGTTACATCCACCTGACTCTGGTGCCATACATTGCTTCGGCTGGGGAAATCAAGACCAAGCCGACCCAGCACTCGGTCAAGGAGCTGCGCCAAATTGGTATCCAGCCGGACGTTCTGCTGTGTCGCGCCGACCGGCCGCTGCCGGACGGCGAGCGCCGCAAAATCGCGTTGTTCACCAACGTCAGTGTGGAAGCGGTGATTTCCGCCGTGGACACCGACAGTATTTACAAGATTCCGGGCATGTTGCACGCGCAGAATCTGGATGCCATCGTGTGCGAGAAACTGCGCATCAATCCGAAACCCGCCGACCTGTCGAGCTGGGAGCGGGTGGTTGCCGCGCTGGAAAATCCAAAGCATGAAGTCAGCATTGCTTTGGTCGGCAAATATGTCGATCTGACTGAATCCTACAAGTCACTCTCTGAAGCGTTGATCCATGCCGGTATTCATACCGGATCGAAGATCCGCATTCACTACGTTGACTCTGAAAGCATCGAAAAAAACGGCACCGCCTGCCTGGAGGGGATGAACGCGATTCTGGTGCCGGGCGGTTTCGGCAAACGCGGCGTCGAGGGCAAGATCGGCGCGATCCGTTATGCCCGTGAAAACGGCGTGCCGTACCTGGGCATCTGCCTTGGCATGCAGCTGGCAGTAATTGAATACGCACGCGACCTGGCGGGATTGACCGGCGCGCACAGCACAGAGTTTGATGCGGAAACCCCGCATCCGGTGGTAGCCCTGATTACTGAATGGCAGGACCGCGACGGCCGGGTTGAGCGGCGCAATACCACGTCCGACCTCGGCGGTACAATGCGTCTCGGCGGTCAGGAATGCGAATTAAAAGCCGGATCACTGGTGCGCAAGATCTACGGCGCCGATCGCATCATCGAGCGTCATCGTCATCGTTATGAAGTCAATAATCATTACCTGCCGCGGTTGCGCGAAGCGGGCATGAGTTTCAGCGGCCTGTCACTGACCGGTGAATTGTGCGAAATGGTGGAAATACCGGGGCATCCGTGGTTTGTCGGCTGCCAGTTCCACCCGGAATTTACCTCGACACCGCGCGGCGGGCATCCGCTGTTCAAATCCTTTGTCGAGGCAGCGCTGACGTGCTCGCGCGGCGAGAGCCGCAGCGCAACGGTCCGTGCCGTGTCGCCACAGGTTGCGACTGGCTGAGTCGGAATTACTTTTTACTATGAATACTGTGCGGTCATGAAGCTTTGCGGGTATGAAATTGGACTGGATCAGCCGTTCTTCCTGATCGCCGGGCCCTGTGTTGTCGAATCGCGCGAGATGGCGATGGATACCGCCGGCGAGCTTAAGCGTATCTGCGCGGAACTGAACGTCCCATTTATCTACAAGTCCTCCTACGACAAGGCCAATCGCAGTTCGAGCAAGTCTTTCCGCGGGCTGGGCATGGACAAGGGGCTGGAAATCCTCGCTGACGTCGGCAAAACCATCGGCGTGCCGGTGCTGACGGACGTGCATGCTATCGATGAAATCGCCCAGGTTGCCGCTGCCGTCGATGTGATGCAGACCCCGGCGTTCCTGTGCCGGCAGACGGATTTCATCACCGCTGTCGCATCCGCCGGAAAACCGGTCAACATCAAGAAGGGCCAGTTTCTCGCGCCCGGTGACATGGTCAATGTCGTCGACAAGGCCCGCGCGGCAAGCGGCGCCGACAACATCATGGTCTGTGAGCGCGGCGTGTCCTTCGGTTATAACAATCTGGTGTCTGACATGCGTTCGCTGATGATCATGCGCAACACCGGTTGCCCGGTGGTGTTCGACGCCACGCATTCGGTGCAATTGCCCGGCGGGCAAGGCACCACTAGTGGCGGCCAGCGCGAGTTCGTGCCGGTGCTGGCACGGGCAGCAGTGGCCAGTGGTATTTCCGGGTTGTTCATGGAGACTCATCCGCAGCCAGAGAAAGCCTTGTCTGACGGCCCCAATGCCTGGCCGCTTAAGCACATGAAGTCGCTGCTGAAAACACTGAACGAACTCGATGCGTTGGTCAAACGCAGCGGCTTCGCTGAAAACCAACTGTAAAGCGGTAATAAACCAGCAGCAGCAATTATTACAATAACCAGACTGAATTATCCAGGAACCGGCAATGAGCGCAATTGTTGATGTTATCGGCAGGGAAATTCTCGATTCGCGTGGCAATCCAACCGTGGAAGCCGACGTGCTGCTGGAGTCCGGCATTCTGGGACGCGCCGCCGTTCCTTCGGGCGCATCCACCGGCAGCCGTGAAGCCATTGAGCTGCGTGACGGCGACAAAAAACGTTACGGCGGCAAAGGCGTGCTCAAAGCCGTCGAACATGTGAACACCGAAATCTGCGAGGCGGTGATCGGCGTCGACGCTACCGAACAGACTTTTATTGACCGCACGCTGCTGGACCTCGACGGCACGGATAATAAATCCCGCCTCGGCGCCAATGCGATGCTGGCGGTATCGCTGGCGATTGCGCGTGCCGCGGCTGAGGAGTCCGGCCTGCCGCTGCACCGGTATCTGGGCGGTGCGGGGCCGATGGCGATGCCGGTGCCGATGATGAACGTGATCAACGGCGGGGCGCATGCCGACAATGGGCTGGACATGCAGGAATTCATGATTGTGCCGCTGGGCATGACGAGTTTTCGCGAAGCGCTGCGCTGTGGCGCCGAAGTGTTCCAGATGCTGCGCAAGCTGCTTGCCGACCGCGGTCTGGCGACAGCAGTCGGTGACGAAGGCGGTTTTGCGCCGCGCCTGCCTAAACACGAAGCAGCAATTCAGGTCATCCTGGAGGCCATCGAGGCAGCTGGTTATCGTCCCGGTGAAGACGTTGCGCTGGCACTGGACTGCGCGAGCTCCGAGTTTTTCGAGGACGGCGAATACACGCTGCGTTCCGAAGGCCTGTCACTGAAGGCGCCGGAATTCGCCGACTACCTCTCAGCCTGGGTCGACAAATATCCGATCATCAGTATCGAAGACGGCATGGCGGAAAACGACTGGGACGGCTGGAAGGTGCTGACCGACAAACTGGGCGATCGCGTGCAACTGGTGGGTGACGATCTTTTTGTCACCAATACCCAATACCTGAAGCGCGGCATTGAGCAGGGCATCGCCAACTCGATCCTGATCAAGGTCAACCAGATCGGCACACTGACCGAAACCCTGGCGGCGATTGAAATGGCCAAACGTGCGCGTTACACCGCAGTGATTTCGCATCGTTCCGGCGAGACCGAAGACACCACGATTGCCGACATTGCGGTTGCCACCAATGCGTTGCAGATCAAGACCGGTTCGCTGTCGCGGACTGACCGGCTGGCTAAATACAACCAGTTGCTCCGTATTGAAGAAGACCTCGGCGATACCGCCAGTTATCCTGGACGTGGCGCGTTTTACCAACTGCGCTAAGTCTTTGCGAGCCGCCTGACGCCATGCGGCTGCTGGCCATTGTTCTCACCGGATTGATCCTGCTGATCCAGTATCCCCTGTGGCTGGGCAAGGGGGGGCAGCTGCGCGTCTGGGAAATGGAACGCCAGATCGAATCGCAACGGCAGATCAACGCCGGCCTGCAAGCGCGTAATGCGGCACTGGATGCCGAGGTGCGCGACCTGAAGCAGGGGCTGGAAGCGGTCGAGGAGCGGGCTCGCAACGAACTGGGCATGATCAGGCGCGACGAAATATTTTTTCAGGTGCTGGAAGCTGCCCCGGCCGGCGCAGCCGCAGTAGCACCGGCACCAGCACAAGAAAAAAAATAGCCTGTGAATGATCTTGGTTTCAACTCATTTTTGAATGGAATGCGATGAGCGCAATCATCATCGACGGCGTGGCCATGGCGAAACAGGTCCTGGCGGAACAAAAGGCGCGGGCTGACCAGCTGGCGCAGCAGGGGCGGCCACCGGGTCTGGCTGTGGTGCTGGTCGGTGACGACCAGGCCTCCGCAGTGTATGTGCGCAGCAAGGAGCGCGCCTGCCGTGATGCGGGTGTGCGCACCTTCGATACGCGCTTGCCGGCAACAACAACGGAAACTGAGTTGCTGCAAAAGGTGGAAGCTCTTAATCGCGATCCGCAGGTGCATGGCATCCTCGTGCAATTGCCGCTGCCGGCACACATCAATGCCGTCACCGTGCTGCAGCGGATTGCGCTGGCCAAGGACGTCGACGGTTTCACCTGGCGCAGCCTCGGCGCGCTGCTCGACGGCCATGCCGGCCTCGCGCCATGTACGCCCTCGGGCAGCATGCTGATGCTGGAACGTTCCGGCGTACCCATTGCCGGCCGCCATGCGGTGGTGATTGGCCGCAGCAGCATTGTCGGCAAACCGGCTGCGCTGATGCTGCTGGAACGTAATGCCACAGTCACCATCTGCCATTCGCGCACCGTGGACCTCGCCGCAATGACCCGTCAGGCCGACATCCTCGTCTGCGCCATCGGCCGGCCGCGCATGGTGACCGCCGACATGGTCAAACCGGGCGCAGCTGTAGTCGATGTCGGTATCAACCGCACCGCCGACGGTAAACTCTGCGGCGATGTGGATTTTGAATCCGTGCGTGAACGCGCCGGATGGATTACGCCGGTGCCGGGGGGCGTCGGGCCGATGACGATAGCCATGGTCATTACCAACGTGATCACTGCAGCGGAACGCGCTACAGGTTAAGCAACTCAGAGGGATTATTCGCCCGGAAAAGGTGATGTCGGCAGATGGCGTGCCGGTGCGCGGCATCAGCAGGAAAACGAGTTGGCAAAATCCAGGAGCAAATCCGGGTTGAGGTAGCCGCGGAAAATTGTGTAGGTCATCGCCGCAGCCAGCGCCGACAACAAGGCCCATGCCAGGATTTTCCATCGATCTGCGATCATCGCAAAAGTCTCCTCCGCACAGTGCCGGAACGTGTGGACGGATTATTGCATAAGAGGCACTGGCAGCCGGCTGCTTTATCACCAAAAGCGCTTATACCCATCTCAAAAACCTGCCGAGCGCAGGCGGCGCAGGTGTAACAGGGCGCCCTCGAGGCTTCGACGAGACCTTACTTGGGTAACAAGTTGGATGGTAAGGCGAGGAGAAACGTAGCGGGCAACGCAGTCCTGACAAGCGCAGGCGTTTTTGAGATGGGTATTAAACAAATAACATCCTGATACAGGCCATGGACACCCCAGTTGATATAATTTCGGTTTTGCCCGGCACCGGGAAAATTTTGAAACAATCCGCCGTTAACTCTCCGCAGTTTGGTTTCTCCTTCGAAGACTTTTACAGTCGTGATGGTCTGGTCCGTGTGGATCAGGTTTTTCTGCGCGAACTGGAGCTGGCGGATGCCGCATTACATGCGCAATTACTGGCGGCGCGCGCTGCGGCAGAGCCCTTGGCGGCGAAGGCCGAATCCGAGCTGCTGCTGGCCTTGGCACCCCATCTGGAGGATTTTGTCGGTGAACTGTTCGGCATTACAGCGGAAGTGCGCGCGTTGTCGGCGCAGCACCATGAGCTGGCGCCGCTGTACAGCGTTAAGCGTCTGTTCGTGCAGCGCAAGGCCATGCACAAATACAAGCTCGATGCGGCCTATGCCATCGACGGCACGGCGGTGGGCGAAAAACTGGCGGCATTGTTTGGCGAGCCGCTGACGGAGCTGGGCTTTGCTAAACATGTGACCGCCTGGCAGCAGGATGAAACGAATTATGCTGAGGCGCTGGAGCTGGCTTTGCAGTATGCAGCCTGGGCGGCACATACAGCGGCGGGGCATGAGCGGCATCACGCCGGCGTGTTGTTCAAGTCGCCGCACAAACTCGATATACAGAACCTGGTGCCGGTGCAGACCACCGCGGCGGCGGGTTATACCGAGCATCGCTTCGACGTGTCACGCCTGCGCCTGCGTCAGGGTTTCAAACTGACCGACAAGGGCACCGATCTGACCGGGGCGCTGGATGAGGCGAATTACTGCATCTGGTGCCATGAGCAAGGCAAGGATTCCTGTTCGAAGGGTTTGAAAGAAAAGGGTGCCAGCGGTCGCGGCGCGCAATCCTTCAAGAAGTCGCCCTTCGGCATCACACTGGCCGGTTGTCCGCTCGAGGAAAAAATCTCCGAGTTCCACAAAGCCAAGACCGATGGTCTGGCGATCGGTGCCTTTGCGATCATCGTTGTCGATAATCCGATGGTTGCGGCCACCGGGCATCGCATCTGCAACGATTGCATGAAGGCCTGCATTTACCAGAAGCAGGAGCCGGTCAACATCCCGCAGGCAGAAACCCGCACGCTGAAGGATGTGCTGGAGCTGCCCTGGGGTTTTGAGATTTACAGCCTGCTGACGCGCTGGAACCCGCTGAACCTGCGTCATCCCTATCCCAGGGCACCGAGCGGCAAACGGGTGCTGGTGGCGGGCATGGGGCCGGCGGGATTTTCGCTGGCGCATTTCCTGATGAACGACGGCCATACCGTGGTCGGCATTGATGGCCTGAAAATCGAGCCCTTGCCTTCAGAATTGTCCGGTGTAGACATTACTGGCCGCCGTGTCGCTTTCAAACCGATTCGCGACGTGCGCGAATTGCATGAGTCGCTGGATGAGCGCGCGATGGCCGGTTTTGGCGGTGTCGCCGAATACGGCATCACCGTGCGCTGGGACAAGAATTTCCTCAAGATCATCCGCCTGCTGCTTGAGCGCCGCTCGCAGTTTGCACTGCTTGGTGGCGTGCGTTTCGGAGGTACGGTGACAGCCGACGATGCGTTTGCAATGGGTTTCGATCACATTGCCCTGGCGATCGGTGCGGGCCGGCCGACGGTGCTCGACATGCCCAACGGCCTGGCGCGCGGCGTACGCACCGCCTCGGATTTCCTGATGGCGCTGCAGTTGACTGGCGCGGCTAAAATCGATTCCATCGCCAACATGCAGTTACGCTTGCCGGTGGTAGTCATCGGCGGTGGCTTGACTGCGGTGGATGCGGCTACCGAATCTTTGGCGTATTACCCGTTGCAGGTGGAGAAATTCCTGCTGCGTTACGAACAGCTGGCACGCGAGCACGGTGAAGCTGCGGCGCGTATTGCGTGGAATCCGGAAGAGCGAGAAACCGCCGATGAATTCCT
>JAYUYQ010000197.1:0-4671 GCA_043752435.1 Betaproteobacteria bacterium | reverse complement strand
CGCCCTCGGAATGGGGCCACTTCGGCGTACGCCGCTGCAACCATGAACTGATGGTGCGCGGCACCTTCGCCAACGTGCGCCTGCGCAACGCGGTCGCGCCCGGCACTGAAGGCCCGATCACCAAGGTGCAGCCCAGCGGCGAGCAGATGACCATTTTCGAGGCCTCGGAAATCTATCGCGCCAAAAACACGCCGCTGGTGATTTTCGGTGGCGATGACTATGGCATGGGTTCGTCGCGCGACTGGGCCGCCAAGGGCGTGCAATTGCTCGGCGTCAGGGCAGTCATCGTCAAAAGCTTTGAGCGTATCCATCGCGCCAACCTGATCGGCATGGGCGTATTGCCCCTGCAGTTCAAGCCGGGTGAAAGCGTGCAGTCGCTGAAAATCGACGGCACCGAGTCGTTCACCATCGAAGGCATGAACGGTGGCAACGTCAAACCGCTGCAGGATGTGACGATGGTGATCACCCGTGCCGACGGCAGCACCCAGCGCGTAACGCTGACGCTGCGCATCGACACCGGCATCGAGGTCGATTACCTGAAGCACGGTGGCATACTGCCTTACGTACTGAGGGAACTGCTCGCAGCCGCGTAAGCATCACGCACTGCTGCTAAAAAAAACCGGGGGTTAACTCATCCCGGTTTTTTTACGTCCGCAGCACACAACATCCCATGATGACTCATCCGTGCATCCCCGTTTTGTCGTGCCGAAACGACGCCCGCGAACCATGCAAAATGCTTGCCCGCTCCGCTTTGCTGTCACCAAACAGCAACAGTTCAGCTGTCGCTGACGACCCGGGATAATGCAATAAGCATTTGTTTTTAAACACTATTTAGATATGGCCTGCTCTATGCAGCAGCCTGGGAACCGTATTTCACGCTCCCGGCATCTGTGCCGTACCAGCAGTGATGCCCACTTTTTAATCCACACCAAGGAGAGCCCCATGAACCGCGATCGGATTGTAGGCCATTGGAAACAGGTCAAAGGCAAGATCAAGGAGCAATGGGGGCGGCTGACCGACGACCACCTGAACGTCATCGACGGCAGGCGTGACCGGCTGCTCGGCCAGACCCAGGAATCCTATGGCATCGCCATGGATGAAGCCGAAAAGCAATTGAAAGCATGGGAAAAACACAGCGCACATGCCTTCGACGAAACTGCACACCGAGTTGACCGCAAAAACGAAAAAATGATCGGCTTTTAGTATTACTGCTAATTGCTTGACCCACCATCCATCTGTCCCTGATGCCCCGCAATGGGTAACAGGCGCGCAGACTAGCAGCGCCTCTATGTGGGTTGCCGCACAGTGTGGGCAAGGGGGGTGGATTAAACTTAGAAGGCAAAATTTATAACTTAAAACATAATCAGCATAAGACAGGTGGCGGCATTGTTTGACAAATTAAAGCAGTCCGCATGGCGCTGCATAATCTCGGGGTTCCTGGCGGCGGGGGCGATCGCGATCCCTGCCGGATGTAGCTCACTGCCGACCATCGTTCCCGACATGGCCCGCCGTCCGGCTCAGCCTGTGCAACTCGAGGGCGCACGCGGCCCGCTGACTGCCAGTCAAAGCAAAGCTGTCATCAACAAGTTACAGAGTCGCGGCAAGGAAACCAGCATCTTCGACCGGCATCTGGCGCTTGAGGAGGCCATTACCGGCAGCCCGTTAACGGTGGGAAACAAGGTGCTCCTGCTGCAGGACGGTCCGACCACATACCAGCACATGTTTGCCGCGATCCGCAATGCCAAAGACCATATCAACATGGAAACCTACATCATCGAAGACGATGAAGTCGGTAATCGTTTCGCGGATGTGTTGATCCAGAAGCAGGCGCAGGGTGTGCAGGTAAACCTGATTTATGACAGCGTGGGTGCGATCTCCACACCCCGGACATTTTTCCAGCGCCTCATCGACAGCGGTATCAAGGTCCTGGAATTCAACCCGATCAACCCACTGACGGCAAAAAAAGGCTGGGACGTCAATCAGCGCGATCACCGCAAGTTATTGATCATCGACGGCCAGACCGCATTCCTCGGCGGCATCAACATCAGCAGTGTTTATTCCGGCGGATCCTTCAGCCACCGATCCAAGCAACGCCCTGCCGGTGGTCCTCCCTGGCGTGATACCCACCTGCAAGTCGAAGGGCCGGTCGTTGGCGAGTTCCAAAAACTGTTTCTCGCAACATGGGAAAAACAAAAGGGTGGAGCGCTTGCGGCAAAAAACTATTTCCCGAAACCAGTCGCGAGGGGCAACGAGGTCGTGCGCGCCATCGGCAGTTCACCGGATGACCCCTACAGCCTGATCTACGCAACACTGATTTCAGCCATCAACAGCGCCGAAACCGCGGTGTACCTGACGAATGCTTATTTCGTGCCCGATCCGCAATTGCTCGCCGCACTCAAGGCTGCGGTGCAACGCGGCGTGGACGTGAAAATAATCCTCCCGGGCAATACCGATTCCTGGCTGGTGTTCCACGCGGGACGCGCCTATTACGCTGAACTGCTGGCTGCGGACGTCAAAATCTACGAGCGGCGCGATGCGCTGCTGCACTCCAAGACCGCTCTGATCGACGGCGTGTGGTCGACCGTCGGCTCAACCAATCTCGACTGGCGCAGCTTTCTGCATAACGATGAGGTCAACGCCGTCATCCTCGGCCAGGCGTTCGGTGCGCAAATGCAGGCCATGTTTGACACCGACCTGGCGGCTTCCGGACTAATCACACCAGAACAGTGGAAACAGCGTTCGCTGGTCAACCGCCTGAAAGAAACTGCCGCCCGAGTATGGGAATACTGGCTGTAAGGTTGACACCTAATGACCGATTCAAACGCACCGGGTTCGCCATCGAGGCTATATGGCCGGTCCGCGAAACTGGTGCTCGTCATCCTGCTCTGCGCAGGCATCGGCATCACCCATGCCAGTGATGCCGGCATGACTGCATCCCGCCTCCGGGCCCAGCACGGCTTGCTGCAGGATCAACTGCGCCATAACCAGTTCCAGCGGCCGCTCCACCTGGACTCAAGCGAAACATCGGGCGGCGTGAAGGGCGATATCTACGCGTTGATCAATCACCCGTTTGCCAAGGCGGCAACAGCGCTGAACAGCCCGGGCAACTGGTGCGACATCCTGATGCTGCACCTCAATACCAAATACTGCCGTGCCGAGACTGCCGCCGCCGGGGACATCATCAATGTCAGCATCGGCAAAAAACACGATCAACCGCTGGATGAGACTTACCGGGTGGTTTTCTCCCACCGTGTCGCCACCCAGACGTCGGACTATCTGCAAGTCACGCTCAACGCAGACCAAGGCCCGCTCAGCACTCGCGATTACCGCATCGTGCTCGAGGCGATTCCGCTGGACAACAACCGGACGTTCATCCATCTCTCGTATTCATACGCCTATGGTCTGATGGGCCGGCTGGCGATGCAGGCTTACCTCGGCACTATCGGACGGGACAAGGTGGGTTTCACGGTGTCCGGCAATCACGGAGATGGCCGGGCACGCCACATTGGCGGCATGCGCGGCGTGGTGGAACGCAACACCATGCGTTATTACCTGGCCATTGAGTCATTTCTCGGCGCCCTGTCCACGCCGCCTTCGGCGCAGCTCGAAAAACGTCTCCAGGACTGGTTCACCGCGAGCGAGCGCTATCCACTCCAGTTGCATGAAATGGAGCGTGATGCCTACCTCGACATGAAGCGCAGGGAATATCGACGGCAACAGGCCGTAATACTTCCAGCCATTGCGGGTTGATAGACTTCAGTACAATCCTGTAGATTGTCAGGCCGTCCAACACATTGCCGCCCGCTCCCTCCTTTGCCGCTGATCGATAATCAGGCCGCCCGGATACTCAAACAACCCGGTGCGTTCGTACTCCAGGTTCTCAGGGCGTTTGGCGCCAATCAGGGGCTGCTGCTCGCCGGAGCGGTGGCGTATTACACCCTGCTGTCGATTGTGCCGCTGCTGCTCCTGATGGTGATCGGATTGTCACAGGTGATCGACCAAAGCGAACTGCTGGAGACGCTGCGCCACGCGCTGGAGCACGTGGCGCCGGGGCAAGGCAAGGCGCTGACGATCGAACTGGCGGCGTTCATGGAACACCGCGAGGTGCTGGGCTGGGTATTGCTGGCGAGCCTGCTTTTTTTCAGTTCGCTCGCCTTCAGGGTGCTGGAGAGCGCGATTTCAGTCATTTTTCTGCATCGCGTGGCGACTCACCAGAGAAATTTTCTGGTATCGGCGTTGCTGCCGCTCGTCTACATCACCTTCATCGGCTTGGGACTGTTCATCGGAACACTGGTGCTCGCGCAGTTGATCGCAATCGGTGAAACAGAACTGCGCATCCTCGGACATACCTGGTCACTCGGAGGAATCAGCCGTTTCACGCTCTATCTGGCCGGCGTTACCATTGAAATCCTCGTCATTTCCGCGATTTATTTTTTTCTGTCAGCCGGCCGGATTTCGCCCAGCCACGCTTTGATCGGTGGCGCCACCGCAGGTTTGCTGTGGGAAATCATCCGTCAGGGGCTGGCGTGGTATCTGGCCACGTTCTCGCAAGTGAGCGTGGTTTATGGCTCACTGACCACGGCCATCATCGTACTGCTCAGCCTGGAGATTGCGGCCACGCTGCTACTGTTTGGCGCGCAGGTGATCGCAGAATACGACCGTTTCGGTGCA
>JAYUYQ010000196.1:0-4673 GCA_043752435.1 Betaproteobacteria bacterium | reverse complement strand
TCAAGAAGTGGGCGAAGGTGGTGAAGGCGTCGGGTGCCAAGCCGGATTGAGTGTCCGAAATCCACCCCTGTGTTGATGTTATCCACGTTATGCGGCTCGGAGTCATGGCGTAGTACACTATGAACGATGAGGGTCAAGGACGTGATTGCGTTGATTGAGGCGGACGGTTGGTTTCAGGTTCGTATGAAAGGCAGTCACCGGCAGTTTCACCATCGTGCGAAACTGGGCACAGTGACGGTTTCAGGAAAACCAAGCGTGGATATTCCGCCGGGGACTCTCAACAGTGTACTGAAGCAGGCTGGCCTCAAAAAGTAGGAGAAAATGCCATGCGTTATTTGGTTGTCGTTGAAAAAGGGCCACAGTCATTCGGCGCCTACGTACCCGATTTGCCTGGTTGTATCGCAGCGGGCGAATCGAGAGAAGAGGTTTTGACTCTTATACGTGAGTCCATCGAATTTCACCTCGAAGGTCTCCGGGAAGACGGCTACCCGGTTCCTTCTCCCTCCAGTTCCAGTGAGGTTATCGAAGTCGCAACCGCATAACCATGCGTTCGGAAGCGGACGCCGTAAGGCTCCGCTGTGCTTCGTTGAGGAACGTAGGGTGGATTAGTCGCGTAGCGACGTAATCCGCCGGTTCGCAGTTGATATGCGCGACATTGTCGCGCCTCACATACGTAAGCGTTTCATTCGGCGGAATGCGCTAGGCTTATTCCGCCCTACGCGTGCTGATTGTGATGCTGGGCGGTGGTGACAAGTCCACGCAAGTTGCAGATATTTCCAAGGCCGTGAAACTCGCGGCCCGAATAGAGGAGTAGATGATGGCCAAGAAAATCCGTGTAGCTGATCTGCCCGAATTCGATGCCACCGAATACCTTGATAGCGAAGAAGCCATCGCCGAGTATTTGACGGCGATGATTGAGGGAGGCGATTCTGCCATGCTGGCGGCGGCGTTGGGCGATATTGCCCGAGCGCGTGGTATGAGCGAAATTGCCAAGGCTTCAGGACTTACCCGCTAAGCGCTGTACTAGGATTTGCGACCCAATGCGCAGCTACGCTTCGAAACGGTCAACCGGGTTTGCGCCGCCTTGGGAGTCCGGTTAGTGGCTCAACCCGTATCGTATTGAGCTTGATTCCAGATTAACGGAGTAAATTTTCAAAAAACTTACACTGACCCCATTTATTTCTGGAATGTTATCCATCGTGCCGGAATATTACCCGGCGTTTAGGTTTTTCAACCCCGAGATTGCACGCCGATGAAGCTCCTCAAGGCATTTAATGATCTCTTCTCACGCCCTAAGACGGTTGCCAAGGACGTTTTGGCAAAGCACCAAGCATTCGCTTTTGCCATAGCCATTGTTAGTGACTATGGAGCGGTTCTTGAGAAGCCGGAAACCAATGACGGCCTTGGCCCCCTACGCTCGGACAAGAATCTTCCGCACGACAAGGAAACAATCCGGCAGGCCATTGCTTTTCTCCAGGTCGCAATTGCGTCGCCTACAGGCAGAGCCGAACTGATTGAAGCATTGTCTCCCGACGAAGCGCAGTACGTCTTGTCGGAAACCTTCGCAAAGGGGCTCGGTTCCGGTTTGATATTCCTAGACTTCTATGTCCCTGATGCCAAGCTTAGCGAACAGAGAGAACTGACTAAAGAAATTGCTAAGTTTATGAATGAACTCGGGCCGGAAGAGCGAAAGAGGTTGGAAGAATTGAAGAAAAATGGTCAAAACCATAAGTAGCCTAGCCGCATGAAACCTACCTTTAGGTGGAGAGGACACTGCGCAATAGGACCGCGCAGCACCCGTTAGTTCTGCGTGAGGTTTAAAAGCCAGCGCAATCCCACTGAGCCATATCGTCAGCTAGAATTAAAGGAGCACAAAATCGACAGCGTACTCCTCGCAGCTTGTGTTGCAGCCGTCGTCGGTCTCTTCGGTGTTTTTGCCGCGCACAGACTCTCGCTGTGGCGCGAGAACCGCACCCGTCTGTTTGCCGCTCGCACTAGTTTCCGGGCAGCTTTCAGGACTGACATCGCCGAGGCCGCCAACCCTTCTCGGCTACCTGAAATCTACACTTACATTGCTAAACAGTTCCCCAAGCACGATACCGCTGTCCGTGAATTTTCCGCTCACTTGTCCCGATGTCAACGTCGACGGCTCGCAAAGGATTGGGAAGCTTACGGCAAGGACGTAAACGAACTTCGACAGAGATACGACGCGCTTTCCGGCAGTCCTGAAACGGAAGTTCGTCGAAAGCTGGCGGTTGAACGTCTTGAACAAGTTGTTTCTCATGGTAACGAAATCTAACCGCGCGTTCCAAGCCGACCGCTGCGCGGCGGCTGAACGCGGACGTTATTTCTAATCCCGCGACCTACCGTCGCACTATCCCCAGCTTCTCGTAAATCGGCCGAATCCCCGCCAGGATGTCCTGACGCTTGCGCGCCAGCACCAGCGCCGCAGCCACACAGCACAATCCACCAACAGTGATCGTTGCGCGCGGGCCGACAATGTCGGCCAGTGCGCCTGCCGCTAATGCTCCGAAGGGCATGATGCCGAGGAAAGCCACGGTGTAAAGACTCATCACCCGGCCGCGTTTGTCGTCGTCGACGATGGTCTGCAATATGGTGTTAACCGATACTGACGTGACCAATATCCCGAAACCGACAATCGGCAGCAAGGACAGTGCGAGCCATACTGAAGGCGCATTGGCGAACAGCACCAGCGCCGTTCCGGCCGAGAACATGGCAATGATGATCAGCCGGATCAGGCCGCGCGCGTTTTTGCGCGAAGCCAGGTACAGCGTGCCGCAAATGGCGCCGCCGCCTGAAGCGCTCATCAGGAAACCCATCAGGTCGGCGTTGCCACTGAACACTTCGCGCACCATCACCGGCATCAGCGCCGAATAAGGTGTTGCAACCAGTGCGACCACGGCCAGCGCCAGCAGCAGCGCGCGGATCGGCAGCGTGTGCCAGGCATAACTGAAACCTTCGCGCAGGCCGGAGAGCACCGGGGTGCTGACCTTTTCGCGCGGTTGCGGCTGGCTGCGGATCATCACGAAGGAAATCACCACCGCGATGTAGGTCAGCGCATTGATCAGGAAGCAGTGTGCTTCACTCAGCACACCGATCAGGATGCCGGCAATCGCGGGGCCGACCATGCGCCCGCTGTTAGCCATCAGGGAGGTCAGTGCAATCGCATTGGGCAGGTCTTCCTTGCCATCGACCAGTTCGAGCAAATAGGCGTGACGGATCGGCAGTTCGAAGGCGACCAGCACGCCCATCACCATGGCGAGGGTGACGATATGCCAGGGGGCGATGATGCCGGCCAGCGCCAGCGCGGCCAGCGTTGCGGCCTGCAGCAGTTCGAGGACCTGCGTCGCGAACATCGCGCGATGCAGGTTCCAGCGGTCCGACCACAACCCCGCCAGCGGTGACAGCAGCAGGATCGGCAGGCTGCCGGCAAAGGCCATCACGCCGAGCATCGTCGCCGATCCGGTCATCCGGTAGAGCAGCCAGCTCTGCGCCACCATCTGGATCCAGTAGCCGATCAACGCAAAAATCTGGCCGGTGAGGAACAGCCGGAAATTGCGGTGACGCAAAGCGCGCAGTGAGGGGAGAGCCATAAAAGCCGGCGAAATGAACCTGATGCGCATTAAAAGGAACGAATTCTACTTGATGGACTAGTCGTCAGGCAGAGAAGGCGCTGCGGTAAAATTGCAGCCTCCAATGCCCGACAATTTCACTGCGAGCGGCGTCCGCTCCCATCTCATCACCATCGCCCAGCTCTTGTGCGTGGTGGTGCTGTGGAACAGCGCCTACAAGGGCGCGCGCGTGCTCAACACCTTGTATGCCCTGGAACTGGGTGCAAGCCCGTTTGAAATCGGTCTGCTGCTGGCCACTTACGGTGTGTTCCCGCTGCTGCTGGCAGTGAAGGCCGGGCGCATCGTTGACCGCTACGGTGCACGGGTGCCGATCATCATTGGCATGATCGTGTGCATGCTGGGCACGGTATTGCCATGGTTTGCGCCCAGCCTGCCGCTGTTGTTTGTTGCCGTGGCCATTACCGGCCTTGGTTTCATCCTCGGCCAGGTCGCATTCCAGTCACTGGTCGGATTAATTGGGGATGGCGCGGCGCGGACGCGCAATTTCAACAACTATGCGCTGGTTGTTGCAGTCTCCGATTTTATCGGTCCGGTGTTTGCCGGGTTTTCGATCGACCATGCCGGCCATGTATCGACCTACCTGTTCCTCGCCCTGCTGGGCACGACCTCGATCGTGGCCATTATTGCGCTGGCCAAACGCATTCCGCGCCACCGCCGTCCCGCGCCGGCCCCTGAGGGGCAGCGCATGATGGACCTGTTCCGCGACGTCGACATGCGCCGTGTGCTGATCGCCAGCGCAGTGGTGATGACCGCCATCGACCTGTTCCAGCTCTACATCCCGCTGTATGGCCACCAGATCGGTTTGTCGGCTTCGGCGATCGGCGTGATTCTCGGCGCTGCCGCTGCCGCGACCTTTGTTTCGCGCGCGCTGCTGCCCATCCTGTCCGCGCGTTACAGCGAAGAAAAAACGCTGCTCTATTCGCTGTTCCTTGCCGCGGCGATGTTCACACTGATTCCGTTTTTCACCAGCGCCGTCGTGCTGAGCGCGATCTGTTTCACGCTGGGTCTCGGCATGGGCCT
>JAYUYQ010000195.1:0-4683 GCA_043752435.1 Betaproteobacteria bacterium | reverse complement strand
GTTACGAACTGTTCCGCACCGCGTTCCGCGAAGGCGGCTTCATCGAGGTGCAGGATGTGGACGACCTGGTCGATTACTGCAAGGCCTTCCGCGGCGGCAAATTGCCGCGCGGCAATGGCGTCGGCGTGATGACTCTGTCCGGCGGCGCTGGCGTGCTGCTCGCGGACCGCTGCACGGCGCACGGACTGAAACTGCCCAAACTGACGGACAAAACGCGCGAGACGCTGCGCGGCATCGTCGTCGCCTACGCCTCCATCGAAAATCCGATCGATACCACCGCGCAGGGTTACAACGACAACTTCGCTTCCTATACCAAAACCATGCGCGAAGTGCTCGCCGACCCCAACATCGACTCCATCGTAGCGCGTTCGCCGCGTGGCGCAGTCACCCAGATCTGGGCCGAAGGCCTGGTCGACATGCTCAAGGGCGTGGACAAGCCGCTGCTGCTGAACTGGCCGACTTCGCCGGACGACAACCGCGAAGCGATGCTGTATCTCGAACGCAACGGCGTGCCGTGCATCCTCGCGCCCGGCCGCACCGTTGACGCCATGGCTGCGCTGACCGAATTCGCCAACAAGCGTCGTGTTTTCGAAGCGGCGCGTGCCCGCGGCGGCAAACGCGTCATCGCCCCACAGAAACTTGATCTTTCGACCTCCGGCACGCTGGGTGAACACGCATCGAAGGCCCTGCTCAAGGCGTATGGCATCGCAGTGACCGAAGAAAGGCTGCTGGCGCCGGACGTCATCGAAAAACTCACCGCTTCGCCGCTGCCATTCCCGCTGGCGGTGAAAATCGAATCCGCCGACATCCCGCACAAAACCGAGGCCGGCGTGATCCGCCTGCACATCAACAGCGTCGATGCGCTGAAACAGGCGGCGCGCGAGGTGCTCGCTGCCGCCAAACGATACAAACCCAATGCACGCATTGCCGGCGTGCTGGTGCAGCAGATGGCCAGCGGCGAAGAAGTCATCCTCGGCGCGGTCAACGACCCGCATTTCGGCCCGGTGATTGCGTTCGGCCTCGGCGGCGTATTCACCGAAATCATGCACGACGTCACCCACCGCTATGCGCCCTTCGATGCCGAGACCGCCAAAGCGATGATCCACGACATCAAGGGCGTCAAACTGCTGCAGGGTTATCGCGGCAAACCGCCGTGCAACATCAATGCCCTGGCCGATGCCATCTCGCGGCTGTCGCTGCTGGTGGCCGACCACGCCGACCGCATCGCCGAAATTGACATCAATCCGCTGTTCGTCAATGCCGACGGCGTGGTCGCGGCAGATGCCTTGGTGGTTTTAAAGTGAATGTTCCGTTTAAAACGCGCGTTACCGATCTCTATGGCATCCGCTTGCCGGTGATTGCCAGCGGCCTGATGTGGCTGGCCGAGCCGGTGTATGTCGCCGCAGTGGCGCGTGCCGGTCTGATCGGCTTCATGACCTCGGCGAGTTTTCCCGACACCGCCGCCCTGCGCGCGGGCATCCGCAAATGCCGCGAATTGAGCGAAGGCAAACCCTTCGGCGTCAACATCATGATACGTGTCAGCCGCGACGGAGCCGATCGCGTCACACCGCTGATCGACACGGTGATCGATGAAGGCGTGAAATATGTCGAAACCGCGGGCAACAATCCCGAGGCGTACCTGAGGCGACTGAAAGACGCCGGCATCCTCGTGCTGCACAAAGTGCCTGGCGTGCGTTACGCGAAAAAAGCCGAGTCGCTCGGTGTGGATGCGGTCACCGTTGTTGGTGCCGAAGCCGGCGGTCATCCCGGTATCGAACCGGTGGGCACCATGGTCGCTGCAACCGCGGCTGCGCGCGCCATCAAGATTCCGCTGATCGTCGCTGGCGGGCTGGGTACCGGTGAACAACTCGTCGCCGCACTGGCCATGGGCGCCGACGGCATCGCCATGGGCACGCGCTTCCTGGTTTCTGAAGAAATCTGGGCGCACCGCAAATACAAGGAACGTTTGGTCGCTGCCGGCGAAACCGACACCACGCTGTTATTGCAGTCGATGCGCAACACGCAGCGCGCATTGAAGACCGAACATGTCGCGATGATCCAGCAACTGGAACGAGAGCAGGCTGATACCAAGGCATTGCTGCCGCATATCATGGGCAATCACGCGCACAAGGCTTACGACACGGGTGATTTCGAACAGGCCATGCTCTCTTGCGGCCAGGGTGTCGTGTTCGCCGATAAAATTGAACCGCTGGCCGCAATTGTGGATCGCCTGGAAATCGAAGCCCGTGCCGCGATGGACCGCCTCCACTTCATTTACCGCGCGTTGCCGACTGCAGCCGGGCGTGCCGCATGAATAATGCTGAAGGAAACCAATGAAAAACTATAAGTTATTGTTTTTATTAGTATTTTTGTGTCCCGTGCTGGGCGCCGCCCATGCCCAAAACTACCCCAGCAAAACAGTGCGCCTGGTGGTGCCCTTCGCCGCAGGCGGCAGCACCGACATCATCGGCCGCGTGCTGGCACAAAAACTGACCGAGGCCTGGGGCCAGCAGGTCATCGTCGATAACCGGCCCGGCGGCAGCACGGTGATCGGCACCGACATCGTCGCCAAATCACCGCCCGATGGTCACGTACTGCTGGTGACGCCAGCGCCGTTCACCATCGTGCCCAGCCTGATCAAAAAACTGCCCTACGATCCGGCGAAAGATTTTGAGCCGATCACACTGATCAATACCACGCCGCTGGTTGTCGTGGTGCATCCGGGGGTGCCAGCAAAAAATAGTAAGGAATTGGTCGCGCTGGCCAAAGCGAAACCGGGCGTGATGAATTTCGGTTCATCGGGCAGCGGCGGCTCCAACCACCTCGCCGGCGAACTGTTCAACGCCATGGCCAGCGTCAAGATCATGCACATTCCGTACAAAGGCAATGCGCCGGCACTGGCCGACCTGGTCGGTGGCCATGTCGACATCGTGTTCAATGGCCTGACCTCCGCACTGCCCTTCATCAAGTCGGGCAAATTGCGCGCGCTGGGCATGACCAGCCTCACCCGTTCCGCCGCGTTGCCGGAGATGCCAACGCTGGACGAACAGGGCCTGAAGGGTTTCCAGGCCGTGGCGTGGAACGGCCTCACCGGCCCCGCACGCATGCCTAAGGAAGCAGTCGCCAAGACCGCCACCGAAGTCGCGCGCATCATGAAATCCCCGGAACTCTCCGAACACCTGAAACGTGAAGGCTCGGATCCGGTTGGCAGCAGCACGCCGGAATACGCCGCCTTCCTGCGCGATGAAATCGCCAAATGGAAAAAAGTCATTGAGCGTGCGGGCATCACCTCCCTCTAAGACCCGTCCGGCTTCACCTCCCTCTAGGACACAGCGCATGAGCGTCAAAGTCACCATTAACGAAAGCATCGCCACCGTCCTGCTCGATCGCGCCGACAAATTGAACGCGCTGTCGGGCGAGATGTACCACGAGCTGGCCGACATCTTCACTGCGCTGAACACGGATGACACCGCGCGCGCAGTGGTGCTCACTGGCGCCGGGCGCGCGTTTTGCGCCGGCGGCGATGTTGGCTCAATGGGCGGTTATGACGTTGTCAGCGGACGCAAACGGTCCAAGGGCCACCAGCAGATGATCCTCGCGCTGCATCACCTGGAGAAACCGGTGATCGCCGCGATCCGCGGCCCGGCGGTCGGCATCGGCGCCAGCATGGCACTCGCCTGTGACCTGATTGTGGCGAGCGAAACCGCGTACCTGCTGATGGCGTTCAAAAATGTCGGCATTCCGCCGGACGGCGGCGCGATTTATTTCCTGACCCAGCACCTGGGCCTCGCCCGCGCCAAGGAAATCGTCTACAGCGCGCGCAAACTGCCGGCGGTGGAAGCCCGCGACATGGGCCTGATCAGCAAAGTAGTGCCCGACGAGCAACTGGAAACAGAAACCATGGCGCTGGCGCGCGATATTGCAGGTTCCGCAACTTATGCACTGACGCTGGCCAAACGCATGTTCCAGTACATGTATGTGCCGACGCTGGAACAATTACTGGAAATGGAAGTGCTGGCGATCTGTGGTGCGCGCATGACCCATGACCATGTCGAAGGGGTTACCGCCTTCAAGGAAAAACGCAAACCGCAGTTCAAGGGCAAGTAATTTGTCAAATGAGCAGGCAAATAAGCCCAAACACATCGCACACATGACCGCCTGGAAAAAACACACCCTCGCCGAAATCCTCGCCGCCACCGCGGATGCGCATGCGCAGGACGAAGCGCTGGTGATATCCGGCAAACGCCTGACCTGGGCCGAGCTGCGCGACAACGTGCGCGAAGTCGCCCAGGGCCTGCGCGCGCTGGGCATCAACCGCGGCGACCATGTCGCGGTATGCATGGGCAATTCTCTGGAGTGGGTTATTTTCTTTTACGCTGCGGCCAGCATCGGTGCGGTCACGGTACCGGTCAACACCCGCTTCAAGACCGACGAAATGCTCTACTGCCTGAAACAGGCGGACGTCAAGCTGCTGTTCGTCACTGACCGTTTCCTCAAGATCAATTTTATCGAAATGCTGCGCGGCATCTGCCCGGCCGTGGACCGCAAACTGCCCGATCCTGTACTGCCCCGGCTGAACACCGTGGTGGTGCTTGGAGCCGACGTACCTGGCGGCGCGATCAGCTTCGCCGGTCTGCTGGCGCAAGGCGCATCCTTTGACGAGCGGCAGCCTCCGGAAGTGCA
>JAYUYQ010000194.1:0-4690 GCA_043752435.1 Betaproteobacteria bacterium | reverse complement strand
TGTTTACGTAGTTGACGAGGTAAGTTTTGATATACGGGGTGTCTGGCGACACGATGATGGTGTTGCCTTCAGTGCGGTAGCGCAGGTCGACCTGTTTGGATACACGCTCAAGAATGGCCGGAAGCGTCTCATTGATGGCATTCAAGCTGACCAGACCGCCGAGACCCGGATGGATGTCTATATTCTGTTTGGTGTCGCGGGCCAGAGCCAGCAGCAATTCTTTCACCGGCACTTCATGCACAACAACGCTGTAAGTTTGCGGCTTGATCTGCGCGACAGGTGGCGGAACCAGCGTGGAAACCCGGGCCGGTGGCGGAATGAATGGAGCGACCTCCGGCTTGACTGCCGGGGCTGCGATATGACCTTCGGACTGAGGGAGGCTGGGGCGGAATTGGGCGCAGCCGGCGGCAAAAATCGCAGCAGTGCAGGCCAGGGTAATGGCGGTTGCGAGTCTGTGGCTCCCGGTTTTCCGCAGGCGAACCTGCGCCGCGGCTTGCCTCTGGTCGGACGACCGTTCGGACATGTTGTACTTACTCCCCTGGATTGCGGACTGTAGTGCTTGTCTTGCAAACATCAAGTTGCAAACATCAAATGGCAGACATCAAATGGCAGACATCCACTTGCGCTCTTGGTCACGATGCTTTCTGGTCCCGAACTTCCGCCTTGATCCCCTGCACGGTGCGCAGCAGCGGCCGGTAAGCCTTGAGGAATGGCGGTAATTTTGCCATTGCTTCACGGGCTTCGGCCTGACTGTCGAAACTACCCCAGACGACAGTCAGCGACGGCGCACCTTTAGCGATAGTACGATACACAAAAAGACTATTAATTTCAATGCTGTTGGAGAGGAATTTAAGATGTTGGTTAAGCTGTCGATCGTCGCTCGATCCCAGCAGCTGGATGGTGTAGGTCTGGGGTTTCGCGCTGTCCAGCCAGGCAGTGGTGGCGGCAAGCCGGGTTTCGAGCAGCGCGCTGCTGCTGGCGGTCACGGCGGGCGCAGTTGCGCTTGGGGCAGGCGCAGTAGCGGGTGTGGGTGTCGCAGGAGTGGCAAGGGGTGCGAGCGTTACGCTGGCTGGCTCAGCAGATGGTGCCGGGGTTTTTTCATAAGTATTTGTTTTAATTGATTTTTTATCATCTTCAATGGGAGTGGCCGGAACTGCCGGAAGCACTGCCGCCGGTTGCGCGGGGGCAGCGGGCACGTTCTGGTTTGCGAGCGGTTGGACGACGAAGGGTTTGCTGTTGACGCCTAATAGCGCGTACAGCGCCGCTCCCGCCGCCATGCCCACGCCCAGCAGCACGATGCCCTGAATCAGTCGCGGTCGTGCGGCTGCGGGCAAGTGTTTTTGCGCAAATTCGCTGTCGCGAACGGCAGCCTCAATGTGTTTCGGGCGGATGCTGTGGGTATTTTCCGAGAACGCGGCAAGCAGCGCCTTGTCGGTGATCAGGTTGATGCGCCGGGTCAGGCCGCCGGAGATGCGCGCGATTTCGCGGACGATGGCATCGGTAAACAGGTCGGGGCCGCGGTAACCGGCGGCGCGCAGGCGGAACATCAGGTATTCGCGGGTTTCCTGCGCGGTCAGCGGTTCCAGCCGAAAGCTGTGAGTGATGCGTTCTTTGAGCTGGCGGATCCGGTTCTCACGCAGGTTGTCATCGAGTTCGGGCTGGCCGAACAGCACGATCTGCAGCAACTTGTCGGACTTGGTTTCCAGGTTGGACAGCAGGCGGATTTCCTCCAGCGTGGCGATCGGCATGCCCTGCGATTCCTCGACGAACAGCACCACGCGTTTGCCTTCAGCGTGGCGTTGCAGCAGATAGGCTTGAATGGCATGCATCACCACCAGTCGGCTCGCATCGCGGGCGATATCGAGCTGCATTTCGAAGGCAATGGCGTGGAGGATTTCCTCGGGCGAGACACTGGGGTTCGCCAGATAAACCGTGACCACCTGTTCCGGCAGCCGGCTCTGCAGCATGCTGCAGAGCATCGTTTTACCGCTGCCGACTTCGCCGGTGACCTTGACGATGCCCTCGCCCTGGGTGATCGCGTAAATCAGTGCCTCGAGGATCGGACCGCGGTTGCCGCCGCCAAAAAAGAAATCGGTGTTCGGTGTGATCTTGAACGGCGCCTGGGTCAGTCCGAAGTGCTCGTAATACATGGTTATTTGTTCTCGCCGGTTTCGCCGTGGGACTGCATCCGGCTGTAGAGCGTGGTGCGGTGGACGCCGAGGCGTTTGGCGGCCTGCGAAATGTTGCCGTTGGTCAATGCCAGCGCGGCTTCGACGAAGCCGCGTTCCCAGCGCTTGAGCACGTCATCCAAATTGAAATCAGGCTCGGCTTCAAGCTGACGGCGCGCTGCGTCGAGCAGCACGCTTTCGTCGGACAGGGATGACATGCCGGCGCCGCCGGGGGCCAGGCTTTCGCGGTCGAGCTCGCTTTGCAGCAGGTCGGGACTGATCCGGGTGCCGGCATATTTGGTGCACAGCCTGATCACGATGTTGCGCAGTTCGCGGACATTGCCGGGAAAAGGGTATTCACGCCACTGCCGCAGCGCCTCTTCATCGAGCTCGACCGGCTGTGCGCCGATCTGGCTCGCGTAAAACTGACGGTAGTGATCGAGCAGCAGTTGTTTGTCCTCGCCCAGGTCGCGCAGCGACGGCACGCTGATGGTGAATACCGACAACCGGTGATAGAGGTCGGCGCGGAAGGTGTTGTGGCGGATTTCGTTGCGCATGTCGCGATTGGTCGCTGCGACCACGCGCGCGTTGGAGACCCGGCTCTGGGTTTCGCCGACGCGCTGGAATTCGCCGTTTTCGAGCACCCGCAGCAGCTTGGCCTGCAATTCCAGCGGCAATTCGCCGATTTCGTCGAGGAACAGCGTCGAATCGACCGCGTCTTCGAAATAGCCGGCACGCGCCGTGACGGCACCGGTGAAGGCACCCTTAACGTAACCAAACAGGGTCGGCTCCACCAGCGTCGGCGAAATCGCCGCACAGTTCAGCGCGAGGAAGGGTTTGCCGGCGCGGCGGCTTTGTTTGTGCAGGGCCTGTGCGACCAGTTCCTTGCCGCTGCCGGATTCGCCTTCGATCAGCACCGGAAACGGGGCGTCGGCGAACTGCGTGATCTGCTGGCGCAGTTTGTGCATCGGCGAGCTGTTGCCGAGCAACCCTGTCGCGGCACTGCCGGTTTCTGCGGAGCTGACACTGAGTGCCTGTTTAAGCAGCACCTTCAGTTGTGCGGGCTCAGCCGGTTTGACGACAAAATCGATGGCACCCAAAGTACGCGCATGTCGGGCATTGGCTTCGTCGTTCTGGCCCGAAAGCACGATGATTTTCATCGTCGGCGCGGCGGCGATCAGTTCGGCAATGAGTTGAAAACCCTCGTCGGGGCGGTGCGGCCGCGGTGGCAGGCCGAGGTCGATCAGCGCCAGTTGTGGAGGGGTGTCGCGCTGGCGCAGCAGGGCTTTGGCATGCGCCCGCGATTCCGCGGTAATGACGGTGAAATCTTTGCCGAGGACATAACTCAGCGTGTCGATGATCGCAGGGTCATCATCGACGATCAGGAGTTCGGGTTTTACCGGGTCCGCCATGCGTTTGTCCAAAATCCAGGAATACTCTAATTATTCTAACTTACTGAAATTATTGGGCATTGTGCCAGATTGCCGACACGCTTGATACCGCCGCGCTGGCTGCGGTTCAGGCTTCAGACATCGGCAATGCAGGCAAGATAAGCCTGCTCCAGGTCGGTGCTGCGGTGGCGGGCGATGAATTCCGCGGGGGTACCGGCAAAACGCAGTTGTCCGCGATGCACCACCGCCATGCGGCTGCACATTTCGCCGACGTCGTGCAGCGCGTGCGTAGTCATCAGCACGGTGCGTCCGGCGTCATGCTGGGCCTTCAGTTCATGTTTGAGCAACGCGCGCGCCTTGGGGTCGAGGCCGCTGGTCGGCTCATCAAGGATCAGCATGTCTTTGGCGGAGAGCAGGCAGGCGGCGAGGCCGAGTTTCTGGGTCATGCCCTTGGAGTAGGTGCGCACCGGTTTGTCGAGGGCGCTGTCATCCAGTTCGAGCGCTGCAAACTTGGCGCGGGCCAGCGCTTCGTCATACGGACGGTGATGCAGTTCGCCGAGATAACGCAGGAAGTCGCGGCCGTTCAAGTAGTGCGGCGGCACAAAACGTTCCGGCAGGAATCCCAGGCGGCTGCGCGCGGTGGTCTGGCGATGCGGGGTACCGAAAATCTCGATCGTGCCCGACTGGAGGTCGCAGAAATCGAGCGCGCATTTGATCAATGTGGTTTTACCCGCGCCGTTGGCGCCGACCAAGCCGAAAAATTCTCCAGCGGCGATATCCAGCGATAAATCCGCGAGCGCGACGGCCTTGCCGTAAGATTTGTGCAGATGGCTGATGCGCAGAGCGGATGCTGACATGCGGCGTAACTCGGGCCTGTTAACCATGGTTTCGTGAGATGCGTTGTGTCCAAAATTGTCAGTGGCAAGGCGCTTGCTGCAGCTCATATCAAGTATATGAGCAACTCATTTGCCAAGTGCGGCAACGCCGCCAGTGGCGATTTTAGCCTCAACCCTTCGGGACGGGACGATTTGTCCCCAGTGCGTTGTCGCGCCTTCGCTTGTTTGCCAACGGGCAAACCGCGCTCGACGCTCCTAGCCCTGAGGCCAAATCATCTCCGTCGCACTCACGAAA
>JAYUYQ010000193.1:0-25735 GCA_043752435.1 Betaproteobacteria bacterium | reverse complement strand
GCTCAAGGATTTCCTGCGGGTTGCCGTCGTGGATGCTATCTGCAGTGCCGAAGAAGGTGTCGGACTTTTTCATCATTGCGGCATTGCCTTTCTTCTCGGCCTGCGCGCGGCGCGCGACCGGGTTGCTGATCGGCGAGCGGGTGGCGAGGTAGGCGATGGTGGCGTCGAGGTGCGGCGCCTCGGGCAGCGGAAGCGCGGCATAACGCGCATCGCGCGGGCGCATCGCGATCAGTTGCGCCACATGGCCGCCGCTTGAACTGCCGAGCACACCGAAGTGGGTCGGATCACCGTTCCACCCAAGTGCTTTGTGCTTCAACCAGCGGATCGCGTAGTGCGCGTCCTGGACACAGGCGGGATAGGGCGCCTCGCTGGAGATGCGCAAGTCGGGCGACACCACCAGCATGCCGGCTGCCGCGATGGCGCGTGCCATCGGTTCATTGGCATAGCGGTCTTTGCGGCTCCACGCTCCGCCGTGCAGGTCGAGGAGGATCGGGAACGGCCCAGTGCCCTGCGGCTGGTAGATGCGCGCGATCAGCGTACGCTGGTCGATCTTGCGGAAATCCACTTCCCAGACCTTGACGGCGAACAGGTTGGCAGGGTTATAGGCGAGCGTCATGGCAGTTCCTTCGATTGGGGCTGGTCACAAAGTGCAATATGATAAGGCTTCCGGTGCGTTTCGCGTGACACGCAAAACATGCTCTGGAGTCCACATTAAATTACGGAGAATCACCATGCTTTGGGCCATCGTCTGCGTCGATAAACCGAACACCGCCGTCATCCGCGAGACCGTGTTGCAGCCGCACCGCGATTACCTCGCCAGCCAGAAAAACATTCTGATACTGTCTGGCGCCACGCAAAGCGACGACGGTACCCAGGCTATCGGCAGCCTGTTCATCCTCAACGTCAACAGCCGTGCCGAAGCGAAAAAATTCTCCGATGGCGATCCGTTTACGCAAAACGGCGTGTTTACCAATATCACCATCACCCGCATGCGCAAGGGGAGCTGGAATCCGGGCGTGGCGGAGAGCGCCTGATCGGCTGTTTGATCTCGGACCCGCAGGAGCGACTTGAGATGAGCAGTGAGCGCTTCTACGCCACGCTGCCGGTCATTACTGATTTTGAGGCAATTACCCGGGCTGAAAGTTATGCGCAGTTGCCGGCGGACTGGCATATCGCGCTGTGCGATGTGCGTGATTCCACAGCAGCAGTTGCCGCGGGCAAATACCGCAACGTCAATTCGATTGGTGCCGCGACGATCACCGCGGTGATCAATGCCGCCGGTGACATTGATGTACCATTCAGCTTCGAGGGTGACGGAGCGGTGATCTGCGTGCCCCAGCGCTTGCTGGAGGACACTCGCGCGGCACTGGCCAAGACGCAACAGATCGCAAGCGAAGTATTCGGCCTGGATCTGCGCATTGCGACGGTGCCGGTTGCTGATATTCCGTCGGGACTGTCGGTGCAGATGGCGCGATATCAAGTGTCGGAGAACTATGTGCAGGCGGTGTTTTCCGGCGGCGGCATTGCCTGGGTTGACAGCGTGATCAAGGATCCTGCGACGGAAGCCCAATACACGATCGCGCCGGGCAGCGTGGAGCCGCGTGGCAGTTTCGACGGTTTCGAGTGCCGCTGGGAGGACATTCCCAGCCGCCATGGCGAGACAGTAAGCCTGATGGTGCTGGCGTTGCATTACGAACCCGAACGCGCGGCGGCGGTGTACCGCGAGGTGATCCGCAAGGTGCGCGAGATTTACGGCGACGACGAGGCCTGCCATCCGGTATCCGTGCCGAAGCTGGCGATGACGCTGAAGTCGACGTTGCTCGCCGATGAACTGGGCGTGCGCACCGGCAAGGCTGCGGGATTTGACCGCTGGCGTCAGCTGATGAAAACGCGTGCGATCGTGCTGCTCGGCAAAGTGCTGATGCGTTTCGGTATCAAAACCGAGGATACGGACTGGAGCCAATACAAGAAGACGCTGGCGCGCAATTCCGATGTGCGCAAATTCTCCGACGTCTACCGGCAGATACTCGCCGGTAACGAGGCACAGCGACTCGCGCTGGACGCTTGGCTGCAGCAGCAGTTCAAGCGCCGGCAGTTGTTATACGGTCTTCACGTCACTGATCGCGCGCACATGACCTGTCTGGTGTTTGATTATTCGGGCCGACACCTGCATTTCATCGACGGCGCCGACGGTGGGCTGTTTCTGGCGGCCAAGGCGTTCAAGGAACGCGCCAACCAGTACATCAGTCGTACCGGCATCTAAGACAGCAGGAATTCATATAACATATTGATTTTAAACGATATTTTATTTTATTTTGCCGAGTGCCGGTTTTGCCTTCAGCGGTGTCGGCGTGTATTGTCACTTTAAATGTAGCTGTAAATGTCGCTGTAATAAAAATCCGGACATCCGATCCGTTGTCATCAGGGAGAGAGCACCATGACGCACGTATTGCCGAAGCTGCTGTTTGCCGTTGCCGCACTGTTGTCGTTGCAGGTTGTTGCGCAGGAATATCCAACGAAATCGATCCGGGTGGTCGTGCCGTTTCCGCCGGGGGGCGCCGGCGACACGCTGGCGCGGCTGATTGCACCGCCGGTTTCAAAGGCGCTTGGACAGAATCTGGTGGTCGAAAACCGGACCGGCGCCAACACCGTGATTGCCACCGAAATCGTGTCGCGTGCGCCGGCCGACGGCTACACCATGCTGGTGATGGCGACGAGCTTCACGGTGAATCCGTTCGCTTACAACAAACTGCCGTACGACACGCTGCGTGATTTCCACGGCGTGACGCGGATGGTCTACAACCCGCTGATCTACTGTGCGCATCCGTCACTGCCGGTGAAAAACATGAAGGAGCTGGTGGCGCTGGCGAAGGCCCGACCCGGCCAATTGACCTGGGGCGTATCGAGCATCATCGGCGGCGGGCGCATCGCCGGAGAACTGTTCAAGGATCTTGCCAAGATCGACATCGTTAATGTGCCGTTTGGCGGCGGGGCACCTGCGACGACGGCGATTCTCGGCGGGCATATCACGCTGCTGGTCGGCAATGTGCTCGATTGCTCCCAATACATTCCCACCGGACGCCTGCGCGGCATTGCGGTGACGTCGGCGCAGCGCGCGTCGAATCTGCCTGATGTTCCGACCATTGCCGAATCAGGCTGGCCGGGGTTTGAATCATTGAACTGGTTCGGCATCATGATCCGTGCAGGTACGCCGCGGCCCATCGTGGAGCGCCTGTCGGCAGAAGTCGCCAAAGCGCTGAAGGCGCCGGAGGCGGGTGCGATCCTGGCCAAGCAAGGGTTCTCGGAGGGCACCATGACGCCTGCCGATTACGATGCCTACATTCGCAACGAGATGCTGCGTAACGAAAAAATCCTGAAAAAACTCAATCTGAAACTGGATTAACCCGGACTAAACAGCGCAAAGCACGGCCCCTCAGGCCCGTGTTGCCCACCATCAGCGCAGTTTCTCCAAGACTTCCAGTAACTCGTCATTGGGCATGATGCCACGCGGGTCTTCGATCTTGGCATAGTGAATGATGCCTTCCTTATCGATGATGAACCACGAGCGTTTGGCACGCAGGTAGCCGGCGATGCGTTTGGCGTCGTTGGCCATCGCCGGATTGTCGTTGAGCACGCCGTAATCGCGGGACATTACGCGGCGCGTATCGCTCAGCAACGGAAACTTCAGGCCGAGTTTTTCGGCAAATACCGTGTTGGCGGCATTGAAATCGACACTGATGCCCAGGACCTGGGCATTGGCGGCCTCGAACTTGGGGAGATCAAGCTGGAAGGCCACGACTTCGGTTGTTCAGGTGTCGGTGAAGGCGCCAACGTAGAAGAACAGCACTACGTTCTTCTTGCCGAGGTAATCGGCCAGCGCGACTGATTTTCCAGTGGAGGAAATCACCGAAAAGGGGGCGCCTTGTCGCCGACTTTCAGCGCTTGCGTTTGCGCTTGCGCGGTCCCGCCGAGCAGCGTTGCGCTACCCAGTAACCCGATTGCGATCCAGCGTTGCAGCAACGACATCCTTAACATGCGACACCCACCGGTGGTGGTGGAAAATTATTGTTTGGCGAGATTGCGCGCGTAGTTGCGCAGTACCTGACCGTCAAAATCAACGTGGCCCAGGCCGCGCGCGTTGATCATGCCTTTTTTGTCGACGATGACGGTGAAGGGGACGCCGCGTGCACCGAAACCGCGTGCTGCATCCATGTTCTGGTCGAGAAGCGCGGGCATGGTGTAGCCGCCCTTGGCGAAGACCGGCTTGACGGCATTCTCGCCGGTGCCGTCTATTGAAATGGTGATGACGTTGATGCCGACTTTTTTCAATTCGTTATGTGCCCTCTGCACGGAGGGCATTTCACTGACGCAGGTACTTCACCAGGACGCCCAGAAGCGGATTATCGTGACTTTATTGCGCAGGTCCGCGTCACTGCCAACGGAGCCGTTGAGGCCCGGCAGTTTGAATGCCGGCATTGGGACAGGCGGTGTGACCGGCAACAGTGTGTCGGCAGCGGCCGGTTGTACCAGCGCAATGCCAAACAGGCAGGCGGATGCGGCAATGAATAATTTAAAACGTTTGTTGGTCAAGCGCATGAGGACTCCGATATTCAACATCGTGGTTATCCCTGATTATGATGATTTTATTCCGATTACTGGCGGGGCGAGCAATTACGAAGCGAGCCGTTTACCGGTTGTCATGGACAGGGCCCCGGCGGTCGCCTGCGCGCGACGCCGGGGCGATCTGGTTTATTGCGGTTCGATGCCTGCCGCCTTGGCAATTCCAATCAGGCGTTTGACGTCGGCACGATATTGCTTGGCCCACACGTCCGGCGGATCGCCATTGGGCTCGTAACCGTTGTCGACGAAATGGGCGTTGATCTTCGGGTCCTGGAGTGCCTTATGGATGGCCTGTTGCAGCTTTATGGCAATAGGCATCGGCAGTTTGGCCGGACCGAACACGCCGTGCCATCCGGCGTCGGATACGTAACCGTTGACTGTTTCGCCAACGGTCGGAATGTCGGGCATGGAGGACAAGCGTTTGGCACCGGTAAAGGCGATGGCGCGTACGCGGCCGGCCTTATGGTGTGGTATACCGACCGAGCCCGCCGGGAAATGAACCTGCACTTCGCCGCTGATGCAGGCGGCGACCGCCGGGCCGCCGCCCTTGTAAGGTACATGCAGCATGTCGGTCTTGGTCATGCTCGCCAGCAGCGCGCCGGCCAGATGCTGGCCGTTGCCGACACCGGCGGTGCTGTAGCGCAGCTGTTCCTTTTTGGCGAGCGCGATCATCTCGGACACGTTTTTGACCGGCACCCTGGGGTTGACCACCAGCAGGTAACCGAGACCGGTCGCGACATTGGTGATCGGCAGGAAGTCGCGGATCACGTCGAACGGCAGATTTTTGACGATGGCAGGATTTACCGCAAAACCGAACGAAGTATTCATGATGGTGTAACCGTCGGGGTTGGCGTTTTTGACGGTGTCTGCGCCAACGATGCCGTTGGCACCGCCCCGGTTGTCGATGACGAAGGTCGCGCCGAGTTCGGCTTCGACCTGTTTAAACAACACGCGGGAGAACACATCGACGTTGCCGCCCGCGGGGAAGGGCACGATCAGCCGGATCGGTCGACTCGGGTATTGCTGGGCGATGGCCTGGCCCGCGAGAGCAAACAGGCCGAGCATTATGCAAATACTGCGCTGCATGATTTCTCCTCCGATGTTTTGTGACATGGATGCCGGGGGCGCGGATTTTTGCTGCGCCTCGTTTGGGTATTCATTTGTGTATCTCACTTGGATACTTTGTTTTAGTACCTCTCCGACAGGTTCATTTTAGAGGTACCGGCGGGACGCAGGGAATAAGTTTTCGCGCAGGCCGCACGGAGCCGGAATCGGTTAATCTGCGCGCTCGAAATCCACTGATGAATGCAGACAAGGGGATTGGAATTGGAAAAACCGGTCGTGCTGGTTACAGCGGCAACTGTTTCTGAACTGGCGCAAAGACTGCTGCGGGAGGGTGGCGCCGATATTGAGTTCATGCCGGGAGTGGTTGATGAGGATGCGCTGGTGAAGGCGCTGGCTCGGGGCAATGTGACGGCAGTACTGCTGCGCGGCTCGCCGCCTTTGACGGAGCGGGTGTTTGCCGCCGCGCGCGGCCTGAAAATCGTCGCGAAACACGGCGCCGGTGTCGATTCGGTGGATCTGGCGAGCGCCACCAAACATGGTATTGCGGTGATGGTCGCCGGTGGCGCCAATGCCGATGCGGTTGCCGAGCATGCCCTGACTTTGATGTTGTGTCTGGCCCGCGAAGTACCACGCTTTGACCGCGAGACGCGGCGCGGCGCGTGGCGCGATCTGAAACATTTCACGCGCGAATTCCATACCCTGACCGTAGGTATCGTCGGGTATGGGCAGATCGGCGAGCGCACCGCACGGCTGGTGCAGGCCTGCGGCGCGCAGGTCGCGGTCCATACCCGCTCGAAACCGAAGTTGCCGGAGGGGATGACACTGGAGCCCGATCTTGGCCGGTTGCTGGAACGCGTCGATATCCTCAGCCTGCATTGCCCGCTGACCGATAAAACCCGCGGCATGATCGGCGCCGCGCAGTTCGCGCGGATGAAACCGGGTGCCTTGCTGGTTAATACGGCGCGCGGACCGGTGATCGACGAGCCTGCGCTGGTGGCTGCGTTAAAGAACGGCCAACTCGCGGGGGCTGGGCTGGATACGTTTGCAGCAGAACCGCCGGACGCAGCGAATCCGCTGTTCTCGCTGCCCAATGTGCTGGTGACGCCGCATATCGCCGCTGCGACCACTGACGCGATGATGCGCATGGGCACGATAGCCGCCCGCAATACCATCAGCTACCTGCGCGGTGAAGTGTATGAACGCCGCAATTTTCTGAACCCCGAGGTGTTCAAGGGCGCTTGAAGCGCAACGCATTGTGGTCGGTCGGTGGCACAGTGGCCGGCTGTCATGTTCAACTATCGGGGCCAGTTTCAATTCATTCGGGAAAACCAACATGACTACAGAAACAATACTGTCCAGCCGGGAAGGTCCGATCGGCTTCCTGACCTTCAACAATCCCGAGCGCCGCAATGCGGTGTCTTTGGAAATGTGGCAGCGCGCTGGTGAGGTGCTCGCGGAATTTTCGCGTGACGACAGCGTGCGGGTCATCGTGCTGACCGGCGCGGGAGACAAAGCGTTCGTGTCCGGCGCCGATATTTCAAAGTTCGAGGATGAGCGGGCGAACGCGGAAGCCCAGGAAAAGTATTCCAAAACCTCGTCGGGCATGCGCAAAATTCTGCGCGAGGTCGGCAAGCCGACCATCGCGATGATCCGCGGATATTGCATCGGCGGCGGCATGTCGCTGGCGCTGAGCTGCGACATGCGAGTCTGTTCCGATGATTCCCAGTTCGGAATTCCGGCGGCGCGCCTCGGCATCGGTTACGGCATCGAAGGGCTGGGCCGGCTGGTTGAGCTGGTTGGCCCGTCGGTCGCCAAGGAATTTATTTACACCGCAAGCCGTTACAAGGCCAACGAGGCGCTGCGCATGGGCATTGTCAACCAGGTGTTCCCGGCCCAGGGGCTGGATGCCGCCGTGCGCGAAATGGCGAACGGCATGGCTGACAACGCGCCGCTGTCAATCCTCACCGCCAAGCGCGTGGTTGATGAACTGATGAAAGATCCGGCCAAACGCAATGTTGCGCTGTGTGAACAATTGGTGAATGACTGCGGCGCCAGCGAGGATTTCATCGAAGGGCGCCGCGCGTTCATGGAAAAGCGCAAACCGGTGTTCAAGGGGCGCTGATGATGACGCAATGGAACTTTGGCTTCGGCGTGCTTACGGTGTTGTTTTCCGCATGGAGCAGCGTATCGGTTGCCGCGGAAGTGCGCTCCAGCGGTTATCCCAATCGCCCCGTGCGCTTCATTGTTGCTCAGGCCGCGGGCGGCAATGCCGATTTTGTTGCGCGCATGGTGGCTGCCGAATTGGCGAAACAGCTGGGCCAGCAATTCGTGGTCGACAATCGTTCTGGCGGTGGCGGGGGGGTGCTGGCTGCCGATATGGTGGCCAAGGCCAATCCCGACGGCTATACGATGCTGCTGGTCGGTAGTTCTTTCGGTGTCAATCCGAGCATCTACAAAAAACTGCCCTATGACTCGGAGCGCGATCTGGCGCCGATCACGCTGGCATCGACGGCATCGCAGATCCTGGTGGTCAATCCCTCGCTGCCGGTGAATACCGTGCCGGATCTGATCAAGCTCGCACAGGCCAGGCCAGGCGAATTGAATTTCGGTTCTTCGGGCAATGGCGGCGGCCCGCATCTGGCTGGCGAACTCTTTAACCTGATGGCCAAGACGAAAATGACGCATATCCCGTACAAAGGTGCCTCAGGTTCGATCCTCGATCTGTTGTCGGGACGGATTCAAGTGGTGTTTGCCACCATGCCTTCGGTAATGTCACACCTGCGCGCGAACAAGCTGCGCGGTGTTGCAGTCACCAGCCTGGAGCGGTCGGCGCTGGTCCCGGAGTTACCCACAATCTCCGAAACGGGATTGAAGGGATTTCAGTCGGGCACTTGGCAGGGTATTTTTGTGCCGCGCGGCACCCCGGAACCGGTGATCCGCCTGCTCAATCGCGAAATCGTCGCCATCGTAAAGCTGCCGGACATCCGCAAACGTTTCGAAATGGAGGGCGGGGTGCCGGTGGGTAATACGCCGCAGGAGTTTGCGCTGTGGCTGCATGCAGAGATTGCGAAATGGGCGAGGGTGGTCAAGGCGGCGAATATCACGCTGGAATAAGTTGCTGTAACTAGGCGGAGACAGGCATGGCTAAACGCTGGAAAAATCGCCCCGAGGGTTCGAGCTGGGGCGAATTTGGCGACAACGATCAGCACGGACGGCTGAACCTGCTGACTCCGCAGCGGCGGCTCGCCGCGCTGAAGGAAGTGCAGACGGGCTTGGTGTTCTGCCTGTCGCACCCGCTCGACAAACCCGGCGGCAGCGTACTCAATCATTTTCGCAAAGCGCCGGAATTCCATCCGGTGACGCGCGAGGGCAAGCTGTATTTCAACCTCGATATGAGCGAGACCAATCCACGCTTTACCGATGTCGGTTCGGACGAGGCGATTTTCCTGTATTCGCAGTATTCAACCCACTGGGACGGATTTGCACACAAGGGCATGCGTTTTGATGCCGACGGCGACGGTGTCGCCGAGAAGGTTTCGTACAACGGCTTCAGCCTGGTCGACGCGCGGGGTCGAGGCCTGCATGGCGACACCGGCGCGATGGCCTTGTCGGTGGCGGAGATGGCGGAAACCGGGGTGCAGGGCCGCGCGGTGCTGATCGATCTGCGTCACCATTTCGGCGATGCGCGCACCGAAGTGACTTACGAAATGCTGGAGCGCGTGATGAAGGATGACGCCATCAGCGTCGAGCAGGGCGACATCCTCTGCCTGCACACCGGGCTCGGCCAGTTAATCCGCGACGCCAATGGCAAACTCGACAATGCAATCAAGACGCAGTGCGCGGTGCTCGACGGCCATGACAAGCGTTTGCTGGAGTGGATTTCGGACATTGGCGTGGCTGCGATTGCCGCGGACAATCTCGCGGTGGAGCGTTCAGGCACACTGGGCATCGACCCGCGCATGCCGCACCGCGGTCCGCAACTGCCGTTGCATGAGCATTGTCTGGTCAAACTGGGCATCCATCTCGGCGAGTTGTGGTATTTTACCGAGCTGGCGGCGTGGCTGCGCAAAAACAAGCGCAGTCGCTTCCTGTTGACCGCGCCGCCGCTGCGCATGCCCGGCGCTGCGGGTTCGCCGGTAACCCCGGTGGCGACGGTCTAGCCAGTCATCACTGTGACTTAATTTACGAAACCCTAATATATCCGTGTCGAACCAATGAAAATGACAACCCAAAGCAGGGTCGCGCGTTAAACCTAAGCAGCCAATTGCATCGAGGAGAAAAACAATGAAATTCACGAGTATCTGGACGGGCCGCGCTTTATTGATGGTAATGACCGCGGCACTGGCGGTGAATCCCGCCTTTGCTGACAATAAACACGACAAGCACGACAAACCAAATAAACCCAACAAACACAACGGTGGCAAACATCAAGATCGCGATGATGACCGCAACGAACGGCAGGGACGACATTTCGATGACGGCAAGCGCGTATTGGTGCGTGAGTATTACGTCCAGGAATATCGCAGCGGCCATTGCCCGCCGGGCCTTGCCAGGAAAAACAACGGCTGCATGCCGCCGGGACAGGCAAAAAAATGGAGCAAAGGCCGGCCGCTGCCGCGTGATGTTGTGTTCTACGATGTGCCGCAGCCATTAGTCGTGCGTCTCGGTACGCCGCCCTCCGGTCACAAGTATGTGCGGGTCGCTTCGGACATCCTGCTGATTGCGATTGGTACGTCGATGGTGGTGGACGCGATCACCGATCTCGGCCGGATGTAGGCTGGCAGCTGTTAACAGTCAGACGCAGGCCGCATTGCGGCCTGCGTTTTTATTGGCGGGCTTGCCTACTGATCCGCGTGGAGTCCTGGAGTAAAGCGCCCGCCGACCTTGGCGGCCGGCGGGATCATGCTGGTTACTGCTGTTGAATGCCGGCAAGTTGCATGGCTTGCTTGTAGCGCGCGATTTCCTTAGGCAGCAGATCCGGCAATTGCGCCAGCGGCAGCGGCCAGGCTTCGGCGCCCTGCGTGTCGAGGAATTTCTTCATGTCCGCACTGACGATGATTTTGTTGATCGCCGCGTTGATGAAGTTCAGCCGCTCTGCTGACATCCCCGCCGGTGCGAAAGTGCCCCACCACAACTGGTATTCGTAGCCCGGCACGCCCTGGGATGCGATGGTCGGCAGGTCGGGAAACAGCGGTGATTTTTCAAGGCTGGTGACGCCGAGGATGCGGATGCGCCCGGAATCCCGTTGTGGCAGCAGCGCCGATGAGCTGGCGATGACGATTTCGACTTCGCCGGAGGCAATCGCGGTCACAGCCAGCGATATGCCCTTGTACGGCACGTGTTCCATTTTGATGCCGGCGGCAGAAGCAAACAGCGCGCCGGAGAAATGGTTGTTGCCGCCGGTGCCCGAGGAGCCGTAGTTGAACTTGCCCGGATTTTTCTTGGCGATAGCAATCAGTTCCTTGATGTTTTTTGCCGGTACCGAAGGATGCAAGGCGAACAGCATCGGCGCGCGCGCCGTCATGCCCACGGGGATGATGGCCTTGCCCGGATCAAACGGCAGTTTGGCGCGCACCGCGGCGGTGGCCGGATAGGACGAGGTGTGGCCGAGCAACGTGTGGCCATCCGGTTCCGCCTTGGTGACCATTTCGGTGCCGATCATGCCGCTGGCGCCAGGACGGTTATCGACGATGACATTGCGTCCCCAGGCCTCGCCCAGTCGCTGGGCAATGGCGCGACTCATGGCATCGGCGGAGCCGGCTGCCGTGTAGGGAACGATCATCACCAGGTTTTTTGACGGGAACGCGGCTTGCGCCAGCGCCCCCGGCGTTGCCAGCAGCGAGAGGGCGGCGATTGCAGCAGAGCCGGCTGAGACGGCGAATGACGGTTTTTTCATCTAATACTCCGTTGTTGATTGGTGCGGTGTAAGTCCCGCATTTAAATTAATCCCACTAATCCCACGCCGGCGCCCGACCCGCCGGGTTGGCTATGCGGCTGTCGGGCCGTGCCAGCGCATGAATGCGTTTCATCTCGTCGGCGGTCAATGTAAAGTTGAACACATCGAGGTTTTGCGCGATGCGCTCCGGATTTGACGAGCGCGGGATGGGCGCAATGTTGCCTTGTTGAACGATCCAGCGCAACACGACCTGCGCGATGGTTTTGCTCCTCGCCTGCGCGATGTCGGTCAGCACGGGGTCCCGGAACAGGCGGCCGCGGGCGAGTGGACAGTATGCGGTGAAGATTATGCCGTGCTGCCTGCAGTAGTCGAGTACTTTGGTCTGGTCCAGGTACGGATGATATTCACCCTGCAAAGTGGCCAGGGGTTCGGGACAGTGTCGTCGCGCTTCTTCCATCAGCGCGATGTTGAAGTTGGCGACGCCGACATGACGGGTGAGTCCCTGCTGTTTCGCTTTGGCCAGCGCGCCCATGGTCTCGGCCATCGGGATTTTGTCGATGGTCGGCCAGTGCACGTGCAGCATGTCGACATAATCCACCTGCAGGTTTCGCAGGCTTTCATCCACCGAGCGCGCAAAGTCGGCAGCGCGCAAATTTTCATGCGATACCTTGGTCACGAGGAAAATTTCGCTGCGTGGCACGCCGGAGGCGCGGATACCGGCGCCGACGCCTTTTTCGGAGCCGTATTTCCAGGCGGTATCAATATGGCGGTAACCGAGTTTCAGCGCGGTCGCGACCAGGTCGCTGCAGTCGCCGAGCTGCGACGTGCCGAAACCGATCTGCGGCATGCTGCAGCCGTGGGCGGTAAGTGAAGGAATGGCGGGCATCGTGATCAGAATCCCAGGTTAGTGTTGCTGAATGCGGTGGCAACGGATACGTCAGCGCTGCCTGAATGTTTGTTGGCCGGACATGAATCTCCTCCCGCTGGATGAAGCAGGCGGGTCATGGGGTCTGCCCCTCTCGCCCAGCTGGCGTGGTTCTCGGGCCGGCGCTGGCGTGTCGGAATCCTACACTGGGCGGTGGCAGGTTGTGCGGTCCGGGCACAGGATGTGGTCGTCCGCCGGCGGGTACGCTTAAAATAACCCCCTTGGGCTCTTTTTGAGTTCTCACTTTGATTGCTCGTTTGGGTTAACTTCACTGGATACCGCATATGGCACAACCCTCTTTCCATCTTGCTTTTCCCGTCGATGATCTGGCCCGCGCCCGCGCGTTTTATGGCGGACTGCTGGGCTGTCCGGAGGGGCGCTCTTCACCTGAGTGGGTCGATTTTAATTTTTACGGACACCAGATTGTCGCTCATCTGGCACCGGGCGAAGTCGGCCACCGCAGTACCAGCGCGGTGGACGGCGACCACGTGCCGGTGCGCCATTTCGGTGCGATCCTGGCTATGGGTGATTGGCAGGCACTGGCCGACAAACTTATAAAGGCTGGCACGCAGTTCGTCATTGAGCCGCATGTTCGTTTTAAGGGTCAGGTCGGAGAGCAGGCGACGATGTTTTTTCTGGATCCTTGCGGCAACGCCCTGGAGTTCAAGTCGTTTCAGGACATGTCGCAGGTGTTTGCCAAATAAAGCCCGCTGCGGCGCATGGTTGACCGTCGCGGGGAATGTTCCTAAACTCGTTAGACCACAATCTGAAAATCAGCCGTAGTTTAAAACGTGGGTTAAAAATCAACCTGTTGGAGGAGAAAGACATGCATCAACTATTCAAGGTTTTGGCGCTGGCAGCATGTGCGCTGATTGCAATTCCGGGCACTGCAGCCGAAACCGTCAACCTGTCAATTGCCACCGGCGGCACCGGCGGCGTGTATTACCCTCTGGGCGGCGGGATGGCCAATGTGTTTTCAAAGTCTATTCCAGGCATGACCGCTACCGCCGAGGTAACTGGCGGTTCGGTCGATAACATGCGCCTGATCGGCACCGGCAAGCCCTACATAGCCCTGACTCAGGCCGATGCGGCAATCGACGCTTTTAACGGCGAAGGCAAGTTCAAGGGAACGAAGATTCCGGTGCGCGCGATGATGATGCTCTACACCAACATCATGCATGCGGTGACGATAGAGGGCACGGGGATCAACAACATCAATGATCTCAAAGGCAAACGTGTCTCCACCGGTTCGCCGGGCAGCGCAACGGAAGTCTTCGCATTCCGTGTGCTGGAGGCAGCGGGCCTGGATCCGCAAAAAGACATGAAGATTGAGCGTTTGGGTGCAGCCGAGTCGGCCAACGCGATGAAAGACAAAAAGATCGATGCGTTTTTCTTCGTGGTCGGTCTGCCGACTTCAGCCGTGACTGATCTCGCGGCGACACCCGGAGTAAAGATCAAATTCCTTGATCATGCGAATCTGTTGCCGGCGATGACCAAGAAAAACGGCCCCCTGTACATTTCCGACGTTATTCCTAAAGCGACTTATCCGGGCATGACCGCAGACAATCAGGCGACGGCCGTAGCCAATCTGCTGGTGGCCAATGCCAATATGAGTGAACAGACGGTTTACAACATCGTTAAAACGATTTTCGACAAGCGGCCCGACCTGATTGCAGTGCATAAAATCGCGGCGGATATCACGATGGAGAAACAAAAACCTGAAGCGTCGCCGGTGCCGTGGCATCCGGGTGCGGTGAAGTATTTCAAGGAAAAAGGGCTGAAGTTCTGATTTGTGTGGCCCGTACTAACCCCGTCCGTTTACGGACGGGGTTTTTTGTTTGCGGAGCTTGCGTGCAGGATTGGGCCGGTCGCGTTTCACGATGAGTACAAAAAATAATTTCGTTTCCCGGGGGAGAGCATGAACGAAGTGCCTGCTCAGAATTCGTTAAAGAGTGAGGCCGCGCTCAGCGAAGAGGCGCGTAAACGCGTCGAGGAACTGATCGAGGAGGAAGAGGGCGCCCACAACCGGTATGGCGGCGCGCTTGCGGTGATGCTGACGCTGGCCGCCGTGATCATGTCGCTGTTTCATCTTTATGCCGCAGTGGAGATTGTCCCGGCTTTCAGGTTGCGGCCCATTCATGTCGCTTTTGCGCTGACGCTGGTATTTCTGCTGTTCCCGTCGGCGAAGCGTTTCCGTCATCGCCTCATGTGGTGGGATGTGATTTTCGCCATCGCTTCGATGGCCATCATTGGTTACATACTGTACTGGGGAGACTTGCTGGGCGACCGGGCAACGATCCCCACAACGCTGGACCAGGTGGTCGGTGTTGCGTTGATTCTGTTGATCCTTGAGGCCAACCGAAGAAGTTCGACATGGATATTGCCGTTCATTGTCTCGCTGTTTCTGGCCTATGCGCTGTTCGGCCCGTCGCTGCCGGCGCCGTGGACGCACAAAGGTTACGAAATTGCGCGGCTGACCGGTGCCTTGTACATGACGCTGGAGGGGATTTTTGGCGTTGCCGTGGACGTGTCCTCCACCTTGATCATCCTGTTCACCATTTTCGGCGCCTTTCTGCAGTATTCAGGGGCAGGTAAATTCTTTCTCGATTTTTCGTTTGCCGCGATGGGCGGCAAGCCGTCGAGCGCAGGTCGCGCGGTGGTGATGTCATCATTCCTGCTCGGCGGTCCTTCAGGTTCGGGTGTCGCAACCACGGTGACCATCGGCGCCGTGGCGTATCCGCTGCTTGCCAAGGCCGGTTATGGCAAGGAGGCTGCTGGTGGACTGCTGGCGGCGGGTGGACTGGGGGCGATACTGTCGCCGCCGGTGCTGGGCGCGGCGGCGTTCCTGATCGCCGAGTTCCTCAGAATCTCGTATCTCGATGTGATCCTGATGGCAACGATCCCGACCATCCTGTTCTATCTGGCGATTTTCATCATGGTCGAGATCGATGCGCGCAAATTCAACATGAAAGCCGTCGCCCTCGAGAAGCATCATCGGCCCTTGGAACTGGCCAAGCGCTACTGGTACCACTTTGTATCGCTGGTATCGATCGTGGTTTTTCTGCTCGTTGGCTATTCGCCGGTGCTGTCTGTGTTCTATGCCACCCTCGTGACTGCGCTGGTTTCGTTCTTCCGGAGGGATTCCGCACTAATTCCCTACGACTGGTTCCGCGGCCGCATGCCCTGGATCAGGGGTTTCTGGGAGTCGGGTTTTATCAAGGCGCTGGAGAGCGGCTCGGTGGGTGTGCTCAACGTGGCAATGACCTGCGCATCGGCGGGCATCATCGTCGGCGTGGTGACATTGACCGGGCTGGGGCTGAAGTTCAGTTCCATTGTGCTGGACTACGCCGATTCCGGTTCGAAAGCGCTGGTCAGCCTTTGGGTGATGTTCGGCGCGGCCGCAACACCCGAATTGCTGCATGACATGAAGCTGCTGCTGACGGCTATCTTCACTTCGCTGATTGTGTGGGTGGTCGGGCTGGCAGTGCCGGTAACCGCGTCATACATCATCTGCGCGGTGATTGCCGCGCCGGCGATGATCAAGCTGGGCGTGCCCGATTTCGCAGCGCACATGTTCATTTTCTACTATGCCGTACTGTCGGAAGTATCACCGCCTACCGCGCTGTCACCGTTCGCCGCCGCTGCGATCACTGGTGGCGGACCGTACCGCACGACGTTGCAATGCTGGAAGTACACCGCGCCGGCGTTCCTGATCCCGTTCATGTTTGTGCTGGATCCTTCCGGTACGGGCTTGCTGCTGGAGGGCTCCATGAAGAATCTGGCTAATGCCAACTGGGGATCCATCGCGCTGGTCGCCGGCACTGCAGCGGTGGGCATTGTTGCATTGGCCGGCGGCTTGCAGGGCTGGCTGTTCTGCAAGACCACCGTGCTTGAGCGCTCGATGCTGATCATCGCCGGTCTTGCGCTGGTGTATCCGACGACGTTTGCCGATATTCTGGGAGTCGTGCTGGTCGCCGTGGTGGTGGTGTTACAGAAACTGCGGTCACCGCATAAATCAACTGTCACGGTATGACGGGCCGGGGACCGATAGCGGGGCAGACCGAAACCCGCTACGCCACGCCGTTCGCGGTGCTGGGTATCAGCACCGACGGCCGCGTGTTGACCAGCGTGCGTTATCTGCCGCGCAGCACGACACCGGTTGCACCGCAGGATCGTGTGGCGGAACGCGCCTGTCGTGAAATCGAACGTTATCTGGCGGATGCCGATTATCGTTTCACGGTACCCTATCGTCTGGATGGCACGCCATTCCAGTGCCGGGTGTGGCGCGAGATTGAGAAACTGCGTGAAAAATTGCGTGAAAAACGGCGCGATACAAATTGCTCAATAAAAACAAATACCTATGGAGAGATGGCGCGGCGTCTGCGCAGCGGTCCGCGGGCCGTGGGCGGTGCCTGCGGCGCCAATCCGGTGCCGCTAATCGTGCCCTGCCATCGCGTGCTGGCGGCCGGCGGCGGGCTGGGCGGATTCATGGGCGGCAAGGATCCGTTTCCCTTGAGCGTCAAACGCTGGTTGCTGCGGCATGAAGGAATTCTCCAAGCCGATCATTGACTCGTTCTGTGACGCGTTGTGGCTGGAAGACGGCCTGGCGCGCAACACGCTCGACAGTTATCGCCGCGACCTGCAGCAGTTTGCCGGCTGGCTCGAACAACGCAGCGGCACCGATCTGTTGGCGGCCGACCAGGCACTGATTCAGGATTATCTGGCGCACAAGTTCCGCACCAAGGCGCGCGCGTCAACTGCGGCGCGATTGCTGTCGACCTTAAAACGTTTTTATCGCCACGCGCTGCGCCAGAACACGATCAAATCGGATCCGACGCTGCGCATCGATACGCCGAAGTTGCCGCGTCCGCTGCCGAAAACACTGACCGAAGCCGATGTCGAAGGCCTGCTCGCGGCGCCGGCGCTCAATCAGCCGCTGGGTCTGCGCGACCGCGCGATGCTGGAGATGCTCTACGCCAGCGGCCTGCGCGTGTCCGAACTGGTGACGCTGAAAGTGTCCCAGGTCAGCCGCGACATGGGCGTGGTGCGTGTGATGGGCAAGGGTTCCAAGGAACGGTTGGTGCCGCTGGGCGAAGAGGCGCTGTCGTGGCTGGAGCGTTATCTGAAAGAAGCACGACCGGCGTTGCTCGGCAGCAAAACCAGCGATGCCTTGTTCGTCACTACGCGCAAGGCGGTGATGACGCGGCAGGCGTTTTGGCATTTGCTCAAACGATACGCGCTGCTGGCGGGGCTGCACAAGCCGATTTCACCGCACACGCTGCGCCATGCCTTTGCCACCCATCTGCTGAACCACGGCGCTGATTTGCGCGTGGTGCAGCTGCTGCTTGGCCACGCGGATATTTCAACAACGCAGATTTACACCCATGTCGCGCAGGAGCGGATGAAACAGTTGCATGCGAAGCACCATCCGCGGGGGTGATTAGACAGTGCGGAGTGCGGAATGAGGAATGAGGAGTGCGGATTGAGGAGTGCGGAGTCAGGAGCTAAACCCGGGCACTGCGCCCGGCGAATCAGTTTTTTGTGCCGCGCTCGATGCTGATGCCCAGCTTTTTTACACCAGCGAGCGGTGCGAGTTTGGCGATGCTGACGCGCAGCCACGGCGCCTTGAAATCCTTAATCACCAAGTTGGCAATGGATTCCGCGGCATGCTCCAGCAGTGAAAAATGCTGTTCAGCAAAAAGTTTTTTGATGGCGGCGACGACTTTCGCATAATCAATTGTGTCTTCAATGCGGTCGCTGTCAGCGGCATGTTTGCCGTGCAGGCCAATTTCCAGATCCAGCTGAACGGTTTGCTTTGCCTGCTGCTCCCACGGGTAAATACCGATGCGGGTTTCGATGCGCAGTTCGCTGATGAATATGGTGTCCATGTGCGGCAAGTGAGTAAGCGGCGGTGTCCGGAACGGCGGTTCCGGTTGAGCTAAAATGATCGACGCCATTCTAGGGGAAATGATTTGGCGATACTAATTCCGTTAATAAGTTTTGTTGTTTTGGCCTATCTGCTCGGCTCGGTATCGTTTGCGGTGGTCGTCAGCCGCATGTTTCGGCTGCCAGATCCGCGTGAATACGGCTCTGGCAACCCGGGCGCCACCAATGTGCTGCGCAGCGGGCGCAAGTCGGCGGCGGTGCTGACGCTTCTCGGTGACTGCGGCAAAGGCTGGCTGGCGGTGTTCGCGGCTGGGCAATGGATTGTCGACGGGACTGAAACGGCGATGGCTCTTGTGGCCGTAGCGGTGATTCTCGGTCATATGGTCCCGGTGTTCCATGGTTTCAAGGGCGGCAAAGGTGTCGCAACGGCGCTGGGCGCACTGCTCGCACTGAGCCCCTATCTGGGGCTGGGCGTGCTGGCCACCTGGATCACCATAGCAGTGTTTTTTCGCTACTCCTCACTCGCCGCATTGATTTCCGCGGTGTTTGCCGTGTTTTTCACGCTGATATTGTTCAACGTTGCACATCCGTTTTTCTTTGCGGTCGTGGTAATAGCGGCGCTGCTGATCTGGCGCCATCGCTTGAACATCCGCAATCTGATTGCGGGAACAGAAAGCAAGTTAGGCGCCAAGGCCGGCAATTAGCTCGTGACGAGGCTCGCCAGATCCCAGCGCGGGCGCACGGTAAACCCCGGACCGTTTGCCAGCTTGTTTTCCCGTTTATCCTGCTGCAAACGCAGCGCCCCGGCAAACGCGATCATTGCACCGTTGTCGGTGCAGAACTCGAAAGGTGGGTAATACACCGTGCAGCCGCTGCGTTGCGCGCCAGCGTTCAGTTGCGCGCGCAAGCGGTGGTTGGCGCCGACACCACCCGCAACCACGAGTCGTGTCAGTCCGGTCTGTTTAATCGCCGTGATGGATTTGCCCACCAGCACATCGACGATCGCGGCCTGCAGTTCGGCGGCGAGGTCGGCGCGGGCCTGCGCATCCGGCGGAAGATTGCGAACGGCGGTGAGCACTGCGGTTTTAAGGCCGCTGAAACTGAAATCGAGGTTATCGCTGTGCAGCATCGGCCGCGGCAGCGGATACCTGCCGGTGTGGCCGGACTCGGCGAGCGCGGCGATGGCTGGACCGCCGGGATAGCCGAGCCCCAGCAGTTTTGCCGATTTGTCGAAGGCTTCGCCGGCGGCGTCGTCCAGGGTTTCGCCGAGCAGGGTGTAGTCGCCGACGCCGCCGACCCGCATCAACTGGGTGTGGCCGCCGGAAACCAGCAGTGCGACAAACGGGAACTGCGGCGCCGGATCCGCCAGCAGCGGCGACAGCAGGTGGCCTTCGAGGTGGTGGATGCCGATCGCGGGAATGCCCAGGGCATAGGCGAGGCTGGTGCCGACCCCCGCACCGACCAGCAGTGCGCCGGCCAGCCCGGGACCGGCGGTATAGGCCACGGCGTCGAGCTCGGTCAGGGTGGCACCAGATTCACGCAGCACCTCCCGGGTCAGCGGCAGCACCCGGCGGATGTGGTCGCGGGAGGCCAGTTCCGGCACCACCCCGCCATAATCGGCGTGCAGGGCCACCTGGGAGTGCAGGGCATGGGCGCGCAGGCCCCGCCCGGTGTCATAGAGGGCAATGCCGGTTTCGTCGCAGGAGGTTTCGATGCCTAGTACAAGCACGGGGATTCAAGCCGAGGGGGGAAACAGGGGTATTTAGAGCCCTGTAAATCCGGGCCGGATCTGGTTATAATACGCGCCTTTCCGATTTCTACCTGCCAAATGCCGGCAGGACCATGAGGGTTTCATGACGACAGTACGTGTAAAAGAAAATGAACCGTTTGAAGTGGCTCTCCGCCGCTTCAAACGCACCGTGGAAAAAACCGGGTTGCTGACCGAACTGCGCGCCCGTGAGTTCTACGAAAAACCGACTTCCGAGCGCAAGCGCAAGCTGGCCGCCGCAGTGAAACGCACGCATAAACGCCTGCGCTCGCAACTGCTGCCGCCGAAGATGTATTAGCCAGGTTCGGCGCGCCGTTCAGGCCGTCAAAAGGGTGCAGGGGCGTAAAAGGGGTGTAGAGGCCTAAGGCCTCGCACCCTTTTGTCATTTCTGGGACCGGATCGTTTTGGAGCACATTCATCATGGCATTACGTGAACAAATCAACGAAGACTTGAAGGCCGCAATGCGCGGCGGTGAGGTTGCGCGCCGCGACACCATCCGCCTGTTGCTCGCCGCGCTGAAGCAGCGCGAAGTCGATGAGCGCAAGGTGCTGACCGACGCTGATGTGCTGGGCATTATTGAAAAAATGCTCAAACAGCGCCGCGATTCGATCAGTCAGTTCGAACAGGGTGGCCGCCAGGATCTGGCCGACAAGGAAAAACAGGAACTCGTACTGTTGCAGGCGTACATGCCACAGGCGCTGGGTGATGCGGAAATCGCCGCAGCCGTAGCAGCTGCGGTTGCCGAGACCGGCGCAGTGGCACCCTCCGACATGGGCAAGGTGATGGCGGCGCTGAAACCGAAGCTGGCCGGGCGTGCTGATATGAGCAAAGTGTCTGCTGCCGTCAAAGCACAGCTTACAAAACCATAGCCCTTTGTTTTTGCTGCAATTTTCAAAAAAAATGTCACGCGCGGCAGTCACTGCTGACACTGACGCAGCACGCTGCCCCGCGCTACCTACCCCGCATTACCTCCCCCGCATTACCTCCCCTTATAATTCGCTGATTGCCACGGTCCGTCAGCGGACCGCCGGTTCCAAGTGGAGCAAGTTGCCGCGCGCATGATTCCGCAGTCGTTCATCCAGGATTTGATCGGCCGGGTCGACATTGTCGAAGTGGTTGATCGCCACGTGAAGCTGAAGCGCAGCGGCGCCAATTATTCGGCATGCTGCCCGTTCCACACCGAAAAATCCCCGTCCTTCACCGTCAGTCCGACCAAGCAGTTCTATCACTGCTTCGGTTGCGGTGCGCACGGCACCGCCATCGGCTTCATGATGGAGTACAGCGGCATGGGGTTTGTTGATGCGGTGAAGGATCTCGCGCAAAGCGTCGGCATGCTGGTGCCTGAAGAAGCGCGCTCTGAATATACCCAGCGCCGCGCGGAGGAAGGCCCGGATCTGTATGGCGTGCTGCTGCAGGCGGCGCAGTTCTACCGCAACCAGCTGAAGGACGCGCCGCAGGCGATTGAATATCTGAAGCGCCGCGGATTGTCGGGGGAGATCGCCAAACGCTTCGGAGTCGGTTACGCGCCTGAGGGCTGGCAGAACCTGGAGCAGGTGTTCCCTGATTACGCGGACAAGGCGCTGAATACCGCGGGCCTGGTGAAGCAGAATGAGGAAGGCCGGCGTTACGACGTGTTCCGCGATCGCATCATGTTTCCGATTGTCGATGTGCGCGGCAACATCATCGGCTTCGGCGGGCGTGTGCTGGGCGATGGCGAGCCGAAATATCTGAACTCCCCGGAAACACCGGTGTTTGAAAAGGGCCGCGAACTCTACGGCCTGTTCCATGCGCGGCGCGCGATTCGCGATGCCGGCTGCGTGATCGTGGTCGAAGGTTACATGGACGTGGTGGCGCTGGCGCAGGCGGGGGTCGAGTACGCGGTGGCGACGCTGGGCACTGCGACCACGCCGAACCATGTGCAGAAACTACTGCGCCAGTCGGACGAGATCGTGTTCTGTTTTGATGGTGATGCCGCCGGACGTCGCGCGGCGTGGCGGGCGCTGGAGAACAGCCTGACCCAGCTGGTGGATGGCAAACAATTGCGTTTCCTCTTTTTGCCTGATGGTGAGGATCCCGATACCTATGTGCGGGCGAACGGTAAGGCCGCATTCGAAGCCCTGCTCGGCAAGGCGGAACCGCTGTCGCGGTTTTTGATTGATGAACTGCGCTCGAATGTCGACATTCATACCTCAGAAGGTCGCGCCAAGCTGATGCAGCAGGCAAAACCGCTGGTAAAACAGATTGCCGCACCGATGCTGTCGCTGTTGATTCGCAAGGACCTCGCGCAACTCGTCGGTGTGACGCAACAGGAACTCGACGCGAATTTTGAAATCAGAAATCAAACCGCAGCGGCGCCGGTGCGACGGACAGCGCCGGCGACGCAGTCGATTTTGCGCACGGTGCTTGAATTATTGATCGTCGAGCCGCGGTTTGCAGCGCTGATCAAGCGGGGTGATCTGGTGGAGGCGGTCGGTGTTCCCGGCGTGGATCAGGTGGAATTGAAGGCCTTGGACGCGGTTCTGGAGGTGACTGGCAGCGGCGAAGTCATGGTCAATCTGGGCGAGGTATTCCGTGGTTCGCCGCATGAGGCTGCGGTACGGCAGGCCGAAGCCGGGGCGTTGCGTTGGCAGGACAGGACACTAGAGCCGGGAGAGTTCGAAGCGGAGTTCCGCGGGGCTTGGGAACACGCTATGGTCTTGATTCGTAAGGCAAGAATCAACGCGCTGCTGGAAAAATCCAAACGCCAGGGCTGGAATTCTGCCGAACAGGCCCAATATCGTCTTCTGCAACAAGCACTTAGCATGCCAGCCAGCAAGTGAAGGAGTTGGTGGTTTGCGGTATAATTTCCGGCTTTTTCACCGATCCATCGCCTCGCGGAGCCTAACCCATGGCCAAGCAGTCCAAAGCACCCAAATCCAAGGCAAAAAACGCGAAGGCGAAAAACGCTAAAGCGAAAAACGCAAAATCGGGCGCTGCACGCGCCAAAACGGGATCCGCAAAAAACGCTGCCAAGTCGAAGCTGCGCGCAGTAACCAAATCCAAAGTTGTGAAAGCAAAAGCGCCGCAGCGCGCAGCCAAGCCGCGCGTTGCGGCCAAGGGTACGACCAAAGCCAAGGGCAAGGCCGCGCCGAAAGCGGCCGCCAAATCGAAAGCGGTGTTGCGCAAGGAGCAGCAGCGGCTGGCGAATTTCAAGGCGGTGGCAAAACAGGCGCTGGCCAAGGTCAAGGCGGCCGCGCAGAAGTTCGACAAGGTCGCACCGCAGCCGGCAGCGCCGGTTGCAGCCGTCAAGGCAGGCGGCAAGCAACGACCCACGCGCGGGCTGACGGCGCGTGAACGCGCGCTGGTCAAAGAATTCGAACGTCGTGAATTGTCCCCGGCGGATGCCGAAGCACGGCGCCTGCGGCTGAAAAATCTGGTGGTGCTCGGCAAGGAACGCGGTTACCTGACTTACGCCGAAATCAACGATCACCTGCCCGATGACATGCTCGACGCCGAGGCGATTGAGAACATCATCGGCATGATCAACGACATGGGCATCCAGGTGTTCGATGAAGCGCCGGATGCCGAGACGCTGCTGATGTCCGAATCCACTCCAGCGGTGGCGGACGAGGATGCAGTCGAGGAAGCCGAAGCGGCGCTGTCCACGGTCGATTCCGAATTCGGCCGCACCACCGACCCGGTGCGTATGTACATGCGCGAAATGGGCTCGGTCGAGCTGCTGACACGCGAGGGCGAGATCGAGATCGCCAAGCGCATCGAGGACGGCCTGCGCCACATGATCCTGGCCATTTCCGCCTGCCCGACCACGATTGCCGAAATCCTCGCGCTGGCCGAAAAAATCGAGAAGGAAGAAATGCGCGTCGATGATGTCGTCGACGGGCTGGCCGATCTCGAAATGAAGGCCGCCATTGTTGAAGAAGTTGCCGAGGACGATGCCGACGAAGCCGAGGATGTCGATGCTGATGAGGCCGAGGACGATGATGGCGCTGCCAGCGCCGCTGCCGCCGCGGCAGACCTTGCCCGACTCAAAGAAGCAGCGCTGGTGCATTTCGCCGATATTCGCGGCAATTATCAGAAAATGATGCGCGCGCTGCAGAAGCACGGTTCGCGCGGCCGGCCGTATATCCAGGCACGTGAAGCGATTTCCGAAGAGCTGATGAAAATCCGCTTCTCGGCGAAGCAGATCGAAGGTCTGTGTGACGGCGTTCGCAAGCTGGTGGAAGAAGTGCGCACCAACGAGCGCACGATCATGGCGTTGTGCATCGACAAGGCGCGCATGCCCCGTCAGCATTTCATCAAGGAATTCCCGGGCAAGGAAACCAGCGCGCGGTGGATCCGCGGCGAAGTGGAATCCGCCAAGCCATGGAGCGAGGCGCTGTCGCGTTTCGAGCCCGCGGTGATCGAACAGCAGCAGAAACTGCTCGATTTGCAAAGCCGGGTTGGCATCCCGATCAAGGAACTGAAGGAAATCAACCGCCAGATGACCACCGGTGAAGCGCGGGCGCGTCGTGCCAAGCGTGAAATGACCGAGGCCAATCTGCGGCTGGTGATCTCGATCGCGAAAAAATACACCAACCGCGGTCTGCAGTTCCTCGACCTGATCCAGGAAGGCAACATCGGCCTGATGAAGGCGGTGGACAAGTTCGAATACCGCCGTGGTTACAAGTTTTCGACCTATGCGACATGGTGGATCCGCCAGGCGATCACGCGTTCGATCGCCGATCAGGCGCGTACGATCCGTATCCCCGTGCACATGATCGAAACCATCAACAAGATGAACCGCATTTCACGGCAGATTCTGCAGGAGACCGGCTCCGAGCCGGATCCGGCGACGCTGGCCGAGAAAATGGAAATGCCTGAGGAGAAGATCCGCAAGATCCTCAAGATTTCCAAGGAACCGATTTCGATGGAAACGCCGATCGGCGACGACGATGATTCGCACCTGGGCGATTTCATCGAGGATCAGTCGACGATGGCACCCAGCGACGCCGCGGTTTACGGCAGCCTGCGCGACGTCACCGGCGACGTACTGGACACGCTGACGCCACGCGAAGCCAAGGTGCTGCGCATGCGCTTCGGCATCGAAATGAATACTGACCACACGCTGGAAGAGGTCGGCAAGCAGTTCGACGTCACGCGCGAGCGCATCCGCCAGATCGAGGCCAAGGCGCTACGCAAGCTGCGCCACCCGTCGCGTTCCGAGCGGCTGCGCAGTTTCCTCGATAACGAGAGTTGAGCGACGCTAGTTGAGCAATCAGGGCCGGGACCGGCGGGCCCACCGCTTGCACACCGGGCGAATTCCGTAATGCGGGTCGTTAGCTCAGTCGGTTAGAGCAGGGGACTCATAATCCCTTGGTCGTTGGTTCGAGTCCAACACGACCCACCAATATTCAGAAGGTTAGCTCGTAGTAAGCCCGCCTTCTTTTTTGCCTGTGCTGCATTTGTTGCGCGTTACCGGCACCGACCTAAAGGAGATCGTGCGCCTGCGGATCGAGGCCGCGACCGGGCTGCGTTGAACACGTCCAGGGCTGGCAGTTTTCCGAACAAGCATAACCACGAAACTCCGTGCGCCGC
>JAYUYQ010000192.1:0-4699 GCA_043752435.1 Betaproteobacteria bacterium | reverse complement strand
CGCTGAAACAGGAATTCGGCACCATGCTCAACGGCCACGCACCCGACGCCATCGTCCACCAGTGCGGCTCCGGCGTCACTGCCTGCCACAACCTGCTGGCGATGGAAGTGGCCGGACTTGCCGGGTCGCGGTTATACCCGGGTTCGTGGAGCGAATGGGTCAGCGATCGCCGGCGGCCCGTCGCGCGCGGCGACGCCTGACCGTAATGCCGGAGCGCAGCACGTGAAATTGCTGCTCGCGGATTTCATCCTTGTTGTTCATTTCGCATTTGTGCTGTTTGTCGTTGGCAGCCTGCCGCTGATCTGGATTGACGCCGTGGCCGGCTGGCGCTGGATCCGCAATTTCCGTTATCGGGTAGCACATCTCGCGGCAATCCTGTTCGTCAGCGCTGAGACCGCCGCCGGAATCTGGTGTCCGCTGACCTTGTGGGAAGATGCGCTGCGCGGTACCGCGCAGGATAAAAGTTTCATCGCACGCTTGGTGCATTCCGTGCTGTTTTATGATCTGCCGGTGTGGGTGTTCACCGCAACTTATTTTGCTTTTGCCATACTGGTCGCATTGACCTGGTGGCGCATTCCGCCGCAGCGGACCTGAAGGAAAAAAATGGGGACGCAATAAAAAAGGGCGCATGGCGCCCCCTTTTACGACCGAAAAAATATTCGATCAGGTCAGCGCTTCCGCCCAGATGTTGCGCGCCCAACCCCAGGCGTATGCAGCCTCGGCACTGCTCGCAGCCGCAGAAACCCCGCCGCTGCCTTTGACCGGCAGTATGCTTTTCTGGGTCGCGTCGTAACGATGCACCGACGCGACATGCATCGCGCTGTCGCCGCTGACAAAGCTGTAGCAGGTGTTCATCATCATGGTGTCGGCATTCACCGGCTGGCCCTTCAGCAACGCAACGACTGCTGCAGCGCAGACCTTGGCATGCTGGTTGGCCATGCTCCCCGACTTCGGCATCGCCGACGCCGACAATGTCGCGTCCCCCAGCACATGCACGCCTTTGACCGCAGTGGATTCACAGCTGGTCCAGTCAACGCTGCACCAGCGGTTGTTCGCGGTGATCAGGCCGCTTTTTACCGCTATGTCCGCCGCGCGCTGCGCCGGCACCACGTTGATGACGTCACCTTTGACGTTGTCGAACTGCAGCTTGACGTTCATGCCCTTGATGTCGACATCGGCGATCTCGCTGCTCGGGCGATAGTCGATCATGCCCTTGTACAGGCCGTCCCATGCCGCGAGGAACAAACCCTTCTTCGAAGTGATGTCGGGATTGGAATCGAGCACGATGATTTTCGATTTCGGCTTGGCTTTTTTGAAATAGTCGGCGACCTGGCAGACGCGCTCATACGGTCCCGGCGGGCAACGATACGGCGCCATCGGAATCTGCAGCACATACACACCGCCGTCAGGCATGGCGGTAAGCTGATTGCGCAGGGCCACGGTCTGCGCGCCGGCTTTCCACGCATGCAGAATGCGGTTCTGCGCATCCGCGCTTTTCAGGGCCGGAATCTGGTCGAACAGGAAATCGACTCCGGGGGAGACGATGGCACGATCGTAGGGGAGGCTGTCACCGCCGGCGAGCCGCACCTGGCGCTTCTCGGCATCAATGGCGACCGCAGAGTCACGAATGACGCGGATGCCACGGCTGCGCAGCCCCTCGTAACTGAAGGTGATGTCGCCCATCTGCGCATTGCCGCCCAGCACCAGGTTGCTGATCGGGCAGGAAATGAAATGCTGGTTGGGCTCGACCAGGGTCACGTCGATGTCGGGCGCCCATAGCTTGATGAATTTCGCCGCAGTCGCGCCGCCGTAACCGCCGCCGACGACCACTACGCGTCCCGCGCCGCCGCCCATGGTGGCGCAACCGGCCAATGCCGTCGCACCGGCACCCGCAGCGGTCCATTGGATGAATTTGCGTCTGGAGATTCTGGATATGGTCATGGTGTTCTCCTACTTCACGGCCGGCGCTGCTGCCGCCGGTCCGGGAATCACCGCGGCGAAATAAACCGCGATCAATTCAAGTTGCTCGTTGGTATAACCCTTGGCGTGCTGATGCATGATCGTCGCAGGGCGCTTGCCGTCGCGGAATTCATGCATTTGTTTAAGGAGATAATCCTTGTTCTGTCCGGCCAGACTGGGCGGCACGCCGCCGACACTGCGGCCGTCGGTGCCATGACAAGTAAAACAAGTGGCGGCGAGACTGCGGGCATATTGCGAATCTGCAGCAGTTGCCGATGTGATACCTATGCCGCAAGCCAGAAACACGGCCAGCAAAGTCGGTGCTTTAATCATGTTTCGCTCCATAACAATACGGCGCCAAGGAGGGAGCCGCAAAACCGACTGGTGTCATTTTTCTTATGAAACCAGTGTCTGCGTAAATGCCGGGGCTGTCAAGAAAGCGGCGGCCTGCCGGCCGCCGCTGTTTTTCTGTCCTGACTTTTCTGTCCTGACTTTTTACCCTGACTTTCCTACCCTGACTTTCCTACCCTGAGCTTCAGGCAACGCTGACGGGCACCGGTTCCTCGGCGAAATCGAGCCGCACCTTGCCATCGTCGCCGACATCGACTGTCACCTTGCCGCCGTTGGCCAGACGACCAAACAACAGTTCGTCGGCCAGCGCACTGCGGATGGTGTCCTGAATCAGGCGTGCCATCGGCCGCGCGCCCATCTGAGGATCAAAACCCTTGTCAGCCAGGTATTCGCGCAGCGCCGGGGTAAAGCTGATATCGACTTTTTTCTCGTGCAACTGTTCTTCGAGTTGCATCAGGAACTTGTCGACCACTCGCATAATGATCGCGCGATCCAGCGCCTGAAACGAAATGATGCCATCCAGCCGGTTACGGAACTCGGGTGTGAACATACGCTTGATTTCGCCCATCTCATCGCCGGACTGCCGGGATGCGGTGAAACCCATTGATGTTCTTGACAGCTCGGCGGCGCCGGCGTTGGTGGTCATAACGATCACCACGTTGCGGAAATCCGCTTTGCGGCCGTTGTTGTCGGTCAGCGTGCCGTGGTCCATCACCTGCAGCAGGATATTGAAAACATCCGGATGCGCTTTCTCGATTTCGTCGAGCAGCAGTATCGAATACGGATGCTTGGTGACTGCCTCGGTCAGCAGGCCACCTTGGTCAAAGCCGATGTAACCGGGCGGCGCGCCGATCAGCCGCGACACAGCATGGCGCTCCATGTATTCAGACATGTCGAAACGCAATAGTTCCACGCCCATCACATAGGCGAGTTGGCGAGCGACTTCGGTCTTGCCGACGCCCGTCGGGCCGCTGAACAGGAAACTACCGATCGGTTTTACCGGGTTGCCCAGGCCGCTGCGCGCCATGCGGATCGCCGCAGTTAACGCGCCAATCGCCTTGTCCTGGCCGAACACTACCGCCTTCAGATCACGATCCAGCGTCTTCAGCGCACTGCGATCATCTACCGATACCGTCTGCGCCGGGATGCGCGTGATCTTGGCAATGATTTCCTCGATCTCGTGCTTGCCTATGATGCGTTTCTGTTTCGACTTCGGCAGGATCTTCTGCGCAGCTCCCGCCTCGTCGATGACGTCGATGGCCTTGTCCGGCAGGTGGCGGTCGTTGATGAAGCGCGCCGACAGTTCAGCCGCCGCACTCAGCGCCGCCGGCTGGTATTTGACGCCGTGGTGTTCCTCAAAGCGCGACTTCAGCCCTTTCAATATGGCCACGGTTTCGGCAATGGTTGGCTCAATAACGTCGACTTTCTGGAAGCGCCGTGACAGCGCGTGATCCTTCTCAAACACGCCGCGGTATTCGTTATAGGTTGTCGCGCCGATGCATTTCAGCTGACCTCCAGACAACGCCGGTTTCAGCAGATTGGATGCATCAAGCGTGCCGCCGGATGCGGCGCCGGCGCCGATCAGCGTATGGATTTCATCAATGAACAGGATGCTGTGCGGATTATCGGCCAACTGTTTCAGAACGGCCTTCAGCCGTTGCTCGAAATCTCCGCGATACTTGGTGCCGGCGAGCAGCGCGCCCATGTCCAGCGCATAAACAACGGCACGCTTCAGAATGTCCGGCACGTCGCCTTCGACAATGCGCCGCGCCAGCCCTTCGGCGATCGCGGTTTTGCCGACACCGGCTTCGCCAACCAGCAAGGGATTGTTCTTGCGCCTACGGCATAGAGTCTGGATCACGCGCTCGAGTTCATGGGCGCGGCCGATCAGCGGGTCGATCTTGCCGGCCGTTGCCTGCACATTCAGATTCTGTGTGTACGACTCAAGCGCGCCGCCAGACTGGTTTTCCTGTTCGGTTTCCGCCGGCTCGCCTTCGGGCTTGGGCTGCTGCTGGGTCTGCGGCACCTTGCTGATGCCGTGCGAAATGAAATTGACCACGTCGAGGCGGGTCACACCCTTCTGATGCAGGAAATACACCGCGTGCGAGTCCTTCTCGCCAAAAATCGCCACTAGCACATTGGCACCGGTCACTTCCTTCTTGCCGGACGACTGGACGTGCAGGATCGCGCGCTGAATTACGCGCTGGAAACCCAGTGTCGGCTGCGTATCGACTTCTTCGCCGGCGAGGATAGGGGTGTGTTCAGTGACAAAGTCACCGAGCAGCTTGCGCAGCTCGTCGACATTGGCAGCGCAGGCACGCAGAACTTCCGATGCGGAAGGGTTGTCGAGGAGCGCCAGCAGCAGATGCTCTACGGTGATGAATTCATG
>JAYUYQ010000191.1:0-4708 GCA_043752435.1 Betaproteobacteria bacterium | reverse complement strand
ACACACTGACCGCTTATCACGGAGATTCGTTCATGACCACGCAAACCAACCTGATTCATTTCCCGGGGGCTCTTGGCACAGCGTTGGCCGCCCGCCTTGATCTGCCACCAACAGCGCCCATTGCCTATGCCCTGTTTGCGCACTGCTTCACCTGCTCCAAAGACTCGCTTGCCGCGGCCCGCATCAGCGCGGCGCTGGTTGAGCACGGCTTCGGTGTGCTGCGCTTTGATTTCACCGGTCTCGGCGGCAGCGCCGGTGATTTTGCCAACACCAATTTCTCGTCCAATGTGGCCGATCTGGTGGCGGCAGCAGCATGGTTGCGGGAACACCATCAGGCCCCACGGGTGCTGATTGGTCATAGCCTCGGCGGTGCGGCCGTGCTGGCTGCCGCCGGACAAATTGCTGAAGCCGCAGCCGTGGCTACCATCGGCGCACCGTTTGATCCCGGTCATGTGCAGCATCTGCTCGGCTCCGCTGCGGCTGAAATCGCGGCCACTGGCGAAGCCGAAGTCACACTGGTCGGCCGCAAATTCCGCATCCGCAAACAATTCCTCGACGATCTCGCCGCAAACGGCAACGGCGAGCGCATTGGGCATCTGCGCAAGGCGCTGCTGGTGTTCCATTCTCCGCGCGATACCACGGTCGATATTGAAAATGCAGCACGCATTTATGCCGCGGCCAGGCACCCCAAAAGTTTTGTATCGCTGGACACGGCTGATCATCTGCTGACCGGCAAGGCGGACGCCGCCTACGTCGCTGCAGTGCTTGCTGCCTGGGCTGGGCGTTATGTCAACGCTACTGCCGCAGCGCCGGCGCCCATTCCGGCCACGGGTGAAGTTACCGTCATGGAAACTCTGGAAGGCCGATTTACGCAGGACATAACTGCCGGTGCCTATCACCTGCGCGCCGATGAACCGGCGACGGCCGGCGGCAACGACTCGGGTTTTACGCCCTACGATCTGCTGCTGGCCAGTCTCGGCGCCTGCACATCGATGACATTGCGCATGTACGCCGAGCAGAAAAAATGGCCATTAGAGCGGGTCACGGTGCAGTTGCGCCATAACAAAATACACGCCAAAGATTGCGCCGAATGTGAAACTCGCGAAGGAAAAATCGACCGCATCGAACGTGAAATCCGCCTGACCGGCAATCTGGATGCGGCGCAACGCGCACGGCTGATGGAAATCGCCGACAAATGCCCGATACACCGCACCCTGCATTCGGAGGTGCTGATCAAAACCCGTATGGTTTAAGCGGCAGTCAGCGGCAAACTCAGCGCGTCGCGCAGGAAAAATTCAAACACAGCAGCTTGCCTTCTTAATCGCATACCGCCCGCCCTCCGGCATTGCGGTCAGACCTGAAGGCAGCGTGAAAATGGAAAGCCCCGCGGGAGCGGAGCTTTGTTTCACCGGTTGCCCGGCTCGGCGCCACCATAGAGCGGCGTCCTTTGATGAATGGCATTACACCACTCCGGATTTACGCCAGCTGCAGCTTGCGGCTGCCGCCTTGACAGGCGATACCCGGACGGTTGCCCGGGATCTCGCACGCTGCACGTCAGGTACCGGACACGCAGTGCTGCGCACTTCTGAATACAGTTCTACGCCTGCCTTTGCGCCTCGTCAACGATCTTTCTGCGGCTATTTTTGCGATGTTGCCAGGCTATTTTGACAGTGCTGGGAAAACAGGCGCTTAGCCGCATGATCTCGGGTAACACTCAAGCCGCAGCAACCACGGCCTGCCCCTTGTCAAAGTTCATGGCACCCATTTTCGCGTCCACCCGGATCACGTCCCTGGGCGCGAAACGCCCCTCAAGGATGTACTTGGCCAGCGGATTCTCGATCTGCGACTGGATCGCCCGCTTCAGCGGCCGCGCACCATACACCGGATCAAACCCGGCTTCGGCAATTACCTTCAGTGCTGCATCACTGACTTCGAGTTTCATCTCCATCTGTAGAAGGCGTTTTTGCAGATACGCGAGCTGGATGCGCGCAATCGACAGAATATTTTTTTCGTCGAGCGCGTGGAACACCACGATTTCGTCAATGCGGTTGATGAACTCCGGCCGGAACTGGGCTTTCACTTCGCCCAGCACCGCCAGCTTCACCACCTGGTAATCGTCGCCCTGCATGGCCTGGATCATCTGCGAGCCAAGGTTGGAGGTCATCACGATCACGGTGTTTTTGAAATCCACGGTGCGCCCCTGGCCGTCGGTCATGCGGCCGTCATCAAGCACCTGCAGCAGCACATTGAATACGTCCGGATGCGCCTTCTCGATTTCGTCGAGCAGGATCACCGAATACGGCTTGCGGCGGACAGCCTCGGTCAGATAACCGCCCTCCTCGTAGCCGACATAACCCGGCGGCGCACCGATCAGCCGTGCCACCGAATGTTTTTCCATGAATTCGGACATGTCAATGCGGATCAGGTGATCCTCGGCATCAAACATGAACTCGGCCAGCGCCTTGCACAACTCGGTTTTGCCGACACCTGTAGGCCCGAGAAAGAGGAAGGAACCATAAGGCCGGTGCGGATCGCCTAGGCCTGCACGCGAGCGACGGATGGCGTCGGACACCAGACGCACGGCCTCATCCTGCCCCACCACGCGGCCGTGCAGGCGCTCTTCCATTTTCAACAGCTTTTCGCGCTCACCCTGCATCATTTTGGACACTGGAATGCCGGTTGAGCGTGAAACCACCTCGGCGATTTCTTCAGTGCCGACGTGGGTGCGCAGCAGTCGGTGTTTCGGCTCAGCGGCGCTGGCGGTCTCAGCCTGCTTCAGTTGCGCTTCGAGCTGCGGCAGTTTCCCGTACTGCAACTCCGCCACCTTATCGAGCTTGCCGACGCGCTGCAGCTTGACGATCTCGGCGCGGACATGATCGATCTCTTCCTTGATATGCGCGCTGACCTGCACCTGCGCTTTCTCGGCTTTCCAGATGTCATCCAGGTCGGCGTATTCGCGCTCCAGGGATTTGATTTCAGTCTCAAGCAAGGACAGACGCTTGCGCGAAGCCTCGTCTTTTTCCTTCTTGATCGCCTCTCGCTCGATTTTAAGCTGGATCAGCCGGCGGTCGAGTTTGTCCATGACCTCCGGTTTGGAATCGATTTCCATTTTGATGCGCGATGCCGCTTCATCAATCAGGTCAATGGCCTTGTCCGGCAGGAACCGATCCGTGATGTAACGATGCGACAGTTCGGCCGCGGCGACGATGGCCGGGTCGGTGATTTCAATGCCATGGTGCAGTTCGTATTTTTCCTGCAGCCCGCGCAGGATGGCGATGGTCGCCTCCACCGACGGTTCATCAACCAGCACCTTCTGAAAACGGCGTTCCAGTGCAGCGTCTTTTTCGATGTATTTGCGGTATTCGTCCAGCGTGGTCGCGCCGACACAGTGCAGTTCGCCGCGCGCCAGTGCCGGCTTCAGCATGTTGCCGGCATCGATCGCACCTTCGGCTTTACCCGCGCCGACCATGGTGTGCAGCTCATCGATGAAAACAATGGTCTGCCCGGCATCCTGCGAGATTTCCTTCAGCACCGACTTCAGCCGCTCTTCGAACTCGCCGCGGTACTTGGCACCGGCCAGCAGTGAGGCCATATCCAGCGACAGCACGCGTTTGCTCTTCAGCGTCTCAGGCACTTCACCGTTGACAATGCGCTGGGCCAGGCCTTCGACGATGGCGGTCTTGCCCACGCCGGGTTCGCCGATCAGCACCGGGTTGTTCTTGGTGCGCCGTTGCAGAATCTGGATCACGCGACGGATTTCGTCGTCACGGCCGATCACCGGATCGAGCTTGCCAGCGCGTGCGCGCTCGGTCAGGTCCATGGTGTATTTTTTCAACGCTTCACGGCTGCCTTCCGCTTCCGGATCACCCACCGATTCGCCGCCGCGCATGGCACTGACGGCCTGTTCGATGTGGGCGCGGTCGCCGCCATGCTGCTTCAGCAGCCGGCCGGCTTCGCCCTTGTCCTGGGTCAGTGCCAGCAGGAACAGTTCGGAGGCGATGTATTGATCGCCACGTTTCTGCGCTTCCTTGTCCGTGAGGTTCAGCAGGTTGCCGAGATCGCGGGAAATCGTCACCTCGCCGGCGGTGCCCTCGATTTTAGGCAGACGCTCAATGGCGGACTTCAGCCCATTGCGCAGTAATGCAATGTTGACGCCCGCGTGCTGCAGCAACGCAGCCGTGCCGCCATCCTGCTGTGTGAGCAAGGCCTGCAGCAAATGCTGCGGCTCAATATAGGCATGATCGCCGCCCACCGCTGCGCTCTGCGCGTCAGCGAAGGCCTGCTGGAACTTGGTGGTGAATTTATCGAAACGCATTGAAATCCCATTGCCGGTGAATACGGATACTCACGAAATGGGGCGTGTTCGGACAAATTTCAATGTGTGCTGGAAAGCTATTGTGGAATATATATAATATACAATAAAATCAATTACTTACGAAGTATCCCTTCGACGCAGCCCTCAGGCGGCCATGCCCGCGGTTTTTTGCGCCGTTGCCCTGCCGCGCGTACCGGTTTCTGGATAGGGATACAGCATATTGAGCGCAATGCTCTGGTTCGCGGTCTGCACGATGCGCACATGCTCCCGCTTCAGCTCCCGCGCGTGGCGGCAGCCGCAGGCATGGGCAATCATGTCGATTTCCTTGTTCATGTTGTTGCAGTAATTGGCCACGCGCAGATATTTCTCGTCGACCACCAGGCCGCGTTGCAG